>CAIQQR010000022.1 GCA_903874055.1 uncultured Bacteroidota bacterium
CGTATTGAAGGTCGTCACCGAGCCTGGGGCGATGCTGCAGCCACAGCGCAGGTTTTGACAATGGCCATTGAAAAAGAAGGTATGGAACCCATTCACACTTTATTGAACAAGAAAGAGCCGCGCAAAAAAATAGTGCCACCTAATACTCCGCAGTAATGCCTGTGTAATTTTGTGGTGTAATTTGCTTTAATTCTTTTTTCAACGCAGCTGTTACTTTCAAGCCATCAATAAATTTGTGCATGGATTTTTTATCAATCTTGCTATTGCCTCTTGTTAAATCTTTTAAGGCTTCATAAGGATTTGGATATTTCTCACGACGCAAAATAGTTTGAATGGCTTCTGCTACAACGGCCCAGTTATTTTCTAGATCTTCTAGAATTTTAGTTTCGTTTAATATTAATTTACCCAATCCTTTTTCTAGTGAATTAATGGCAATGGCAATATGTCCAACAGGCACTCCTATATTTCTTAACACAGTAGAGTCGGTTAAGTCCCTTTGCAAACGGCTAATTGGCAACTTAGCTGCTAAATGCTCTAATAAAGCATTTGCAATACCTAAATTTCCTTCCGCATTTTCAAAATCAATAGGGTTTACTTTATGCGGCATAGCACTTGATCCTACTTCTCCTTTTTTTGTTTGTTGCTTAAAGTAGTCCATGGAAATATAAGTCCAAATATCACGAGATAAATCAATTAAGATATTATTGATTCTTTTTAAGTTGTCGCAATGTGCTGCAAAATTATCGTAATGTTCAATTTGCGTAGTGAATTGCATTCTTTGCAAACCCAAAACATCTTCAACAAATTCATTGCCCAGTGATACCCAATTCTTTTTTGGGTAAGCAATATGATGCGCATTAAAATTACCAGTTGCTCCACCAAATTTAGCAGCATAAGGAATGGCAGTAAATAATTCAATTTGATTATGTAAGCGCTCCACAAATACCATCATCTCTTTTCCTAAAGTAGTAGGAGAAGCAGCCTGACCATGTGTGCGTGCCAATAAAGGAACTTTTTTCCATTGCTTTGCAAATTGATACAATCTGTTTTGCAAATTCACTAAAGCAGGCAAGGTATTATTTTCCATTGCATCCTTCCAACTTAATGGAATGGCAGTGTTGTTAATGTCTTGAGATGTTAATCCAAAGTGAATCCACTCTTTTAATTCGCTTGCTTTATTTGCATCTAAAATTTCCTTTAAAAAATATTCTACCGCTTTTACATCGTGGTTTGTTGTGGACTCAATTGTTTTAATTTTTTGCGCATCTTCCTCTGAAAAATTTTCAATCACCGCAAGTAAAGATTTTCTTAATGCAGGAGTTACTTTAAAAAATTTCTTATCTGCTAAAAATAAAAAATAGTGCACTTCTACCAATACTCTGTATTTAATTAAACCGAATTCAGAGAAATAGGCACTTAAATTAGCTGTTTGTTTGTGGTAACGACCATCAATTGGGGAAATGGAACTAAGTTGTGACATATTGATTGCTTTAAACAATTGGTTTTTAATATCTTTGCGCAAAGTTAATTCAATTGGAGAGAAAGTGGCGCATTGGGGCGGTAAGTTATTTAAACACCCGTCCTTTATTATTAGGATTGGAGCAGTCGGCCTTGATGGAGGAGATTGAATTGATTAAGGCCTATCCAGCTAAAATTGCACAGGATTTAATAGACGGCACCATTGATATGGGTTTGGTACCCGTTGCCATAACCCCTTTACTGAAAGAAGCTCATTTTGTGTCTAATTACTGCATTGGTGCAATTGGGGAAGTGGCAAGTGTTTGTATTTTCAGCCAGGTTCCCATGGACCAAATAGAAAAGGTATACTTAGATTATCAAAGTAGAACTTCGGTGCAGTTAGCTAGAATTTTACTCTCACAATATTGGAAAAAAGAGGTTGTATTTATAAAGGCGGAGGAAGGGTATATTCAACAAATAAATGGGAATACTGCTGGAGTAATCATTGGTGACCGCGCCTTGGCAGCAAGAACTCATTTTAAATATGTGTATGATTTAGCATCCGCCTGGATTGCGCATACTGGATTCCCTTTTGTATTTGCAACATGGATTGCGAACAAACCAATTCCAGCATCATTTATGGAGGCATTTGATAAGGCGAATGCCTATGGGCTAGAACATATTGCCGAAGTAATTGCTGGTATTTCAAGCGAGGAGCAGGTATATGATTTGTATACCTATTACACTCAAAATATTAGTTACGATTTTAATGCAGAAAAAAGAAAAGGACTAGATCTGTTTTTATCCTTTCTTTAATAAAAGTCCATACTGCTTACTTACAAATTCCTTAAAGTAATTTAAAATTTCTGGAGCAGGATTTATCCAAATGGTCAATAGATAAAATCCAATTCCATAAACAATGGATTGAATAGCAATATTCGCTACAAAATTTTCTGGAGCAGGAATTTGATGCACCAAAAACATTAATCCAATACTTAATAATAAGAAAAAGCCATGTTTTAAGCGGTAAGGTTGCAACTTAAATTTAAAGTATAGAAATCCGAAACGAACGGAATTGTAAATAGTATAAGCGATTAAGTTGGAAATAGCCAAACCCGTTAAATCGTAATGTTGAATTAAATAAAAGTTTAAAGGGATAGAGATAATTACAAACATTACATTCGTAAAAAAATCAAATTTCCAAAAATTGGATGTGCCAATGATTTGTGCATTCACTCCCGTTGCAAGATCAATTAATTTAGCAAGCCCTAATATAAAAGCCAAATTTACTAAAGCATCATATCCGCCGCCTTGTTTATGGCTTACCCAATTTAAAAAGGAAACCAGGTTTTGTATATTCAGCCAGATTAATCCAAATAACAATAAGCCTATTGTTAATAAGTTGGATACACTTTTGTGGTAAATATGTTTGATATTTTCAAAATCTTTTTCCTTCCATGATTTAGCCAAAATAGGGATGCTGATTGAAGTAAGACTCCGTTGTGGAATTTCTAATATGGCAGAAACATAAGTGGCAATGGCGAAAATACTTGCATCACTTAATCCCTTTAATCCCACAATCATAAAGGTATCGTTGGTGCGCGCGAGTAAATTAAAAAACTGTCCAGCAAAAACAAATAATGCAAAACTAATCATCTTGCCTTTTAATCTTTTAGTAACACTACTGATAGTGAAATTTCGAATGGACCATTCTTTGGATTGTATCAAATTGTACAATAGATACAACATAGGAAGTAAATAAATGCAGCTAAATAATGCTATAAACTGAGTAAGGTCAACAATATGAAATCCAAAGAGTAAAATTAAAATAGTTGTCAATACTCTTATGGCAGTTTCTCTTAAAAAATTGGTCATTACTCCTTTGTGTAATCCCCATGCAAATGCTTCAAGCCAATAAAAGATGAGTAAGAAAAAGGTATAAGGATAAATATAACCAAAGTATTGACCTAAGCTTGGCGACTTCCCTAATTTGCGGATGATGAAGTCCTTGTTTTGCCATCCAATAAAAAGGAGGATCGCGAATCCTAACAAATTTATTAAGAGGGTGAGAAAAGGAAGTTCGTTTTTGTTAGTGCCTAAATAATGGTTATAAAATGGATAGAATTTATAAACCACTGGCAAAGTACCTAGTGTACAAAAAACGGAAAGGGTAGCTCCGATATCAATCATGGCTCTTACCAATCCCTGATCATTTTTTGAAAAGAACATAGGGAATAATACAAGCAAATTAATGGCGCCAATCAAGAATCCTAAAAAAATAAAGTAGGATGATTTTATGCCTTGTTTTTGAATGATACCCATTGTACAAATATATTATTATTTATACTTTTTGGTGAGTCTATTCTTCAGGAGCTTCCAAATAGTGCCATAAGCAATACGACTCTCGGTATAAATGACCTCTTTATTGTCAATTAGCTTGGCAAGGCATTCAACATACCAGTCCTTATGTTTCTCTAAAATGTATTGAATAATAGCCGCTCTGTTTGGGTGCGTATCATTTTTAAGGGTCGATTTTTCGGTTTGACGATAGTATAATAAGCACTCTGGAATTAAATGAACTTCCATATTTAATTTGGTGATTCTTATATAAAACTCCCAATCCTCATAACCCAGTTTCATGCTTTCATCATATCCACTCACTTTATCCCAAACTTCTTTGCGTACCATTGCACATGCTGGGCATTGATTTGAAAATAAAAAATTAAAGGCATTGCCTCCCCTTGGCTTTGAAATGCCTGTTTTATTTCCAAAGTATTTTATATAACTAGTAACCACCGCGGTATTGGGGGCCTGTTCTAATATAGCAACTGCTTTTGTAAAAAAACTTGGATCAAAATAATCATCCGCATCCAAGGCTGCAATATATTTTCCTTTTGCATGTTTAACTCCATGGTTTCTTGCCGAGGACATTCTGCCATTTTCTTTATGTAAAACAGTTATGTTGGGTTGTTCAGCTAATTGCTCTAAAATATATAAAGTATTGCTATCTGTTGATCCATCATTTACAATGATAATTTCAAATGATGGATTTGTTTGTAAGCCTAATTTACTTATCGTTTCTGGCAAATAATTGCCATCGTTAAAGCAGGGTATTACAACACTAATTAATGGATTCATAAAATAAGTTTACTTGAAGCAGAAAATATTTAATTGAACATCAAATGGGGTGCCGGTTGATTTTTCAAGAAATGGTTTATTTAAATTATCTGCAGCCATTTTAATATATAATTTAAAACCTGCGTCCTTTACAATATTTAAAAGGGTTGTCAGTTTTTCTGTTTCAGCGTTGGTCCCATGGTATTCAAGAAATAAATTTTCAACTTTGTGCAATTGATTGGCACAGTCTTGAATGACATTGTATTCTGCTCCTTCAATATCCATTTTCATGAAATCAATTTTTTCAAATTTGGACATGAAACTTGAAAGTTGAATGGCATTTACTTTTGTGGCACTGGTTCCTGTTGCATCAATTTGGCTTGCTTCGGAACCTTTATTGCTAAATGACAGTTCGCATTTTTCAGTCCACACTGCCTCATTGTTTAGTATAACATTTGTAAGCTGATTGCCCTGAACGTTCTTTGATAACAGCTTAAAAATTATTTTATCTGGTTCGAATGCATATACAGTGTAATTAGGATAGTTGATTGCAAAATAGAGGGTACTAATACCGATATTTGCCCCGCAATCAAGGATGATACCACTATTATTTGCGCCACTAAATTTGTAAATTTCTTCAGTAAAAATTTCCTTGTAAGTTTTTATAACCTCGTAGGGGCGAATGTAGTTTAGAATAAACTGAGAGAATTGATATTTCTTGGGAAATCGATCGTCCTTGTGTTTTAATAATTTCTCGGCCAACCATCCAAGTTGATGACCACTATGGATGGACTTTGTTTTGGATAGCCTTTTTCCAATTCCCTTTAGTATATTTGTAATAATCATTAACGCTTTTATTAAATGTCAGCAACGCTCATTTCAATTTGTATTCCTGCTTACAAACAACCTGAATTTGTAGTTCGTGCTATTCAATCTATTCAAAAGCAGTCCTATAAAAATGTAGAAATTATCATTTCTGACGATTCTCCCAATGAGGACATAAAAATAGCGATACAATCTTATATTTCTGAGCTCAATATTAAATATTATCACAATCAACCTGCGCTTAAAAGCCCCAAAAACTGGAATAATGCCATTCAACTTTCTACAGGGGATTATTATATGCTTTTACACCAGGATGACTGGTTAGATTCATCTGAATGTTTGTCCACTTATATGGCTGCATTTGAAGCAAATCCTAAAGCTCAGTTTGTATTTTGCAAAAACACCGCTATCCAACCTGATGGGGCTAAAATAACTTTACAATACCTTACTTCTTTATTAAAAGATATGGGTAAAAGACCAAATCATATTTTACGTGCTAATGTGATTGGACCTCCAAGCAATACGATGTTAAAAAAGGGGGTGGGGGTTCATTATGACGAGGATTATATTTGGTTGGTGGATGTGGACTATTATGTTGCTCTTTTAAACAAAGGGTATGATTATGTTTATCTTGATCAACATTTGGTGAGCATTGGATTACACGAAGATCAAACTACTGTTTTTTGTAGAAACAACGAAGATGTGATTGTAAAAGAAAACATTTGGTTTGCAGAAAAAATGGGCAAAAGCGCTTTTTCCGATATTTTAATTTATGATTATTATTGGCGTTTATTACGCAATTATAAAATAAGGTCCATTCAGGATTTGGTAAATGATGGTGTTGAAGAACATCGTATTTTGACTGTTATAAAAAAGATGCTTTCTCTGCAAAATAAATTTCCATTAAGTATTTTAAAGTTTGGCCCTTTTTCAAAATTGCTCATGACTTTTAGTTATTTGCAAAGGCCATAAAAAAGCATTATCCCCCTGCCTAGTCACTATCTCCCTTTAACGGAGAATATGTTTTTATACATAAGTGCCTTTTTCTCAATGAAAGTCCAGGATAAATAGCCAATTAAAAAGCAAACTAGTGTACTGCTCATTAGCAATATCATAGTGGACGGCCTGAAAAAGTAAATGATAAACTGTTGCACAGGGAATCCATAAAGATAAATTCCATAGGAAGGATCTCCCAATATTTGATGAGATAATGTCGCCAATTTTGAACTTTGTTTACCTAAGAAAATAACGATAAATGGAAGGCTTATTTGTACCCAACAATAGTTTAATTTTAAAATGGTTGCCATTATTAATACCAATCCTGATACAGATACTATCCATAATTTAAATGGAATGCGATCCCAATTAAAACATGCAATAAAAGAACCCATTAAAAAATAGGTACCCAAGTCAAAAGCAAGTTCCAGATTAATGGGGTTAGTTATTTTCTTCAAATGGTCTAAGAAAAAAATATCCCCAATTAGAAATCCAATTAAAATAATGATTAATGATATTTTAAGTAGGCTCTTGTTTTTCCGAATAGGAAAGAATGATAACAAAACAATATAAAAAAAGAATTCAAATTCTATGGTCCACAAAGAGCCATTGATGGCATGAATGGGTAAATTTTCAAATACCCCTTTGATGAAAAAGTGAGGCATAAATAAAATGCCATTGCCAAAAAAGTATTTGTAAATTTCTGGATCTAATAAATAATAGCCATGTTGTATTGGGTAAATAAAATAAACAACTAACAAAGTAAGCGCAAGCACCACCAATAGTGCCGGAAAGATGCGCAAGATTCTTTTTGTAAGATAGTCTGCAACGGATTGGCTGCGCTCTAAGCTTTGAAATATTAAGTAACCACTTATTATAAAGAAACCTTTTACGCCAATAAAAGAAAAAATCATATATCCATTTGTTAATTTGGCCAAAGGGTCAAATGGACCGTCGCCATTCAATACATAACTATGGGATAGTATTACAAACCAAGCAAATAAGATTCTAATGATATCAAAATTATTGGCAATTCTTGTTTCTTTGGTCTTGATCATTAATATTGCTTGTTCTTGTTTCACAAATATATCTTTTTTTATCTTTATCTTCAACCCTGAAAATGTATCCCAATTAGATGCGCTTATCCATCATCATAGTAAATTATAAATCGACATCCTATATTTTAGATTGTTTGGCTTCGGCTGAACCTTCTTTAATAAATGATGTTAGTATTGAATGGATAGTGGTTGATAATGAGCAAAATGATGCCTGTAATAATGTATTGTCAGAAAAGTTTCCTTTTATTAAGCTAGTGCAAATGGGATACAATGCAGGATTTGCAAGAGCCAATAATGCGGGTATTAAGTTAGCAAAGGGAGAAAATATTTTATTATTAAATCCGGATACGATTTTGATTCCCGGAAGTATTCAGGAATGTTTATCAAGATTTTTAAATTCAAATCATATTGCCTGTGGAGTTCAGTTAGTATATCCAAATCATGAGCCGCAATTTTCGGGAAGTAATTTTGTTAAAGGAGGAATGAATCATTTATTAGAATTACCCTATTGGGGCAGCACTGTTAAATATTTTGCCTCCATTTTAAGAGCAAATAAACCCTCCATTATAAAAGCTGAAAAAGAACAAAAGGTTGATTGGATAAGTGGTGCATTTTTGATGGTAAAAAGAAGTGCAATTGATAAAGCAGGTTTGATGGACGAGGATTTCTTTTTATATGCAGAGGAGGTAGAGTGGTGCAGTCGATTAATTAAACAAGGGTCTATTTGTATATATGGTGACATTAAAGTTGTTCATTTAATTGGCACTTCCATTCAGTCTGAAACCGAGTCAGTTGACAATAGCTATACTAATTTGTCTGATATAAAAGGCTTTCAATTGATGGTGTCCAATCACGTTCGTATAAGAAAGCAATATGGAATATTTTGGTTCTTTTGTTTGTTGTTGAATTACACTTGGGCGATACCATTTGCATTTATCGCATGTGTTTTTAGGCAGCTATTAAGCTTTAAAATTGTTATCCCTGAATTTAAATATTTGCTAGGTTTTACGAAAAATGTTTTCAAGTTGTGGGCAATGGCTCCAATAATTGTCATGGGCAAGCCGCATTTTTATAAATGCATCTAATTGCCTAATAAACCTTTTAATGCGTCGATTCTAAATTGAATAACAGGCATTGTTTTAGCAGGAGTTCCTAGTAAGGCATATTTAATTCCCAACATAATTGATGCAACTAGTTTTAATAGGTACTCCAACACTTTTTTAAAGTAGACTGTTGAACTAATTGCTTTTGTTCTTGATCTTTCCCCACGGCCTATTCCACTTGCGACTCGATATAAATATTCAGGAGTCAACTTACTAACTTCAACTACATGGTGCACCATGATATTGGGATCATAATAAATGGTATGATCTAAGGCCATTATTTTATAAAACAATTCCTTCCCTTCACCCCCAATTCGGAGGGTACCCACAACGCCAGGGATAGCTTCATTAAATCCACCTACCTGATCAAATACTTTTTTGGCAACGATCATATTTGACTCCAATGGATATTTGCCATTTTCAAAAGGACATGCAATAGGTGCGTAATCAAAATTACCAACTAAGCTTGAAACATAGTAGCTCATCCATTTTGGTTCGGATGGTATATATTTTGGAATAATTTTCCCGCCAAATCCAACAATAAAAGGTTGGTCTTGAATATGCTTTATTACATTTTCAACATAGTGGGGACTAGCAATTGCATCATCATCTATAAAACACAGCCAAGGGGTGCATGCTAATTTTGCACCTGTATTTCTTGCAAAAGAAGCACCTTGTTTTGTTTCGGTAGTGTATTCGAATTTCCCATTAGGGTGCTCGCTGCGCCATTTTTGAAAAACATTTGGCGTATTATCTGTAGAATTGTTGTCTACAATATAAACCTCAAATTGATCTAAGGGGGCTGTTTGATTATACAACGCAGTTAGTGCATCTCCAATATAATTGGCGCGATTATAACTGCATATGATAATACTTAACTGCATTGATTATTTTTTGATTTATACTTTAGCAGTTTTGGTTTTCTTGAACCCATAAAACCCAACATATCCTAATAATATCCATATTAATAAAGAAGCCAAACTGGATGCTTGTTTTGAATTTACAACGCTTGCAGGTTTTAATTCAAATTTAATTTTATGATCACCAGCAGGTACAACTACTGCTCTTAATACATAGTTTACTTTAACAATTGGAGTTTCTTTATCGTCAATATAAGCTTTCCATCCAAGAGGGTAGTAGATTTCGCTAAACACAGCTAATTGATCTTTTTTAGTACTAGCTGTATAAGCAACCTCATCATTGTTGTTTTGTAATAGTTTAATATGTGCTGCGGTATCAACACTTATGTTGGAAAGACTTGCAATTTTATCTTTTTCTTCCACAATGGCTGTATCCTTTGGATTAAAATTATCCAACGCATGCATCACACTCGCAGCATCCTTCTCATATCGAATTCCCTTTACAAACCATACATTACCACATGCTTGGTTATTAGGCATGGTATCTGTTGCCATATTACCTGATATTACATACTTGGTATTAAGCATGTTTACAGTTGGCATACAGTTAGGGAATTTGTACCATTGATTCTCGATTAAATCTTGATAGATACTTAATTTAGCTGGGTTATAACCACCAACTGTTTTATGATGATATGCTATTAACGCGCCGCCATTGAAAGCAGCAGAAATTCCATTTCTAACATCTAACACACGATAGTCCGAAGTATCTTTATTTAATGCATTGTCTAATGGTGTTAATGCAAAAGCATTTTCATTTTCAGATTGTTCTATAAAATGATCGGGCTTTAAATATTTTACGTCTAGTTGGAATAAATCAAAAATAGCAACTATACCAATGGCTATATAAACTAGCGTGTGGTTGATTATCTTTTTAAATGATAAGAATAGCAAAATAGCAATGATTAATAAGAAGATAATTGCTTTAAATATATCACCTTCCAACATTGTTTTGCGATCAGTTGCAACAGCATTTACTATGTCATTAGCTGGTGTAATATACTGTGCAGCAGCAGCTGGATCTTTAATTTGAGCACTTACAATATTATTCCATTGAACTAGTTTCTGTTTGTCGTCTTTGCTCTTAAAATCACTGGTAGCATAAATATAAAATACAGAAACAAATAAAACTAATAATACAGCAAAACTAACCTTGTATTTATTGAATACTTCTTTCCAACTTATTTCTTTTACTAAAGCATCCATGCCGTATAAAGACATTACGCCAAGTAATAATGTAGGAATAACAATAATCATACTGGGAGCTCTAAACTTATTGTAGAAAGGCAAATGCTCCAACATAAAGCTATTAAATGATAATAAGTAAGAACCTGCTGCAAGTAAAATAGAAAAAACAATTGCTGCTGAAATCCAATAACGATGTTCATTTTTTTGAACGCTTAATCCAATGATGGCGAAAAAGCAAATTACAATACCTACATAGGGAGGACCTGAAGTTCCGCCAATTCCGCCCCAATAAAAATTCAAAAATGACTGTACTTGTTGTGCAATTTGAGGTTGCATTTGTTGTAAGGTTTCAATTCCTTTTGAAGTGGTAGGATCTACATTATTAGGATCGCTTGAGCCTCCATATAAATTAGGGAACATCATTACCAAAGGTTCAGATATATACATACTATAGCTTAAAGCGTAGTCGGTATTTAAACCGGTAGCAGTTGTTTTACTATCCTTTGTAATCAAAGCGCTCCCGCCTCTAATTGACTGTTTACCATATTCATACGTACTCACCAGCATTGGCGCATTCACAGCAAGTCCTAAAGCGCCTGCAACTAATCCCAATGCTAAAGTTTTACCAATGTGTGCAAAATCTTTTTCTTTAATCCATTTAATTAAATAAAATACGGATAAAAAGAAAACTATAATTATTCCGTAATAAGTGATTTGTAAGTGGTTGGCTTGAACAAATAATGCAGTTGATATGGCCACCATTAAAGTGCCCAATAAATACCTCTTTTTAAATAATAATATAACGGATCCTATAAATAAAGGTAAGTAGCCAATTGCATGCATTTTGGTCATATGTCCAACAGTTACAATAATTGGATTGTAGGTTGCATAACTATAAGCTAATCCTCCAATGACACTTAGGATTGAATTGAATCCTAAAATTTGTGCAAGTATATAAAAACAAATACTAGCTAAGAAAAACAAGCCAATGGGCTCTGGTAATCTTAATGTGAATAATAAGTCCAATGTTCCAATGGTGAATGCATTTGCAGGAATTCCAGTAATTTGATAGGTTGGCATACCTCCAAACATACTTTTTGTCCAAAGTGGGGTAGTGCCATATTTTGCTTTATACTCCAGTGCGTCTTGGGCCATGCCCTTCCATTGGGTAACATCACTTTGTTGTAACACCTTGCCTTCCAATGCAGGTTGACAATAAATAATCGCTACAATTGCGAATACAGCTACGGCAATGATATGGGGAACTGCCGACTTTAAAATGGACTTAAACATACTCATAAATTATAGTCACAAACCTACGACTAAAAAGGCTTTTTGCGTAATTTTCTTATCTTGTAGCTCAATTCTAAATATGAATAATATTTTCAACAAAGCGTTTTTCGCTTTTATGGCTAGACTGGCGATAATTTGCAATGTTTTCTTTGTGCTAACAGTCATGCACATGCTTTATAAATGGTTTAAATTGCCTGAATTTTTAGCCAATTTTAATGCAGTTTTAGGATTAGTTATGGCGCCAGTTGCCAATATTTGTTTTATCATTTGGTTAATAGGCATCAAATTGACAAAATCTGAAGTGGAGATCCCTAAATGGCAAACAATTTTGATTGTATTTATGTTATTAGTTCAAATTGGTTCTGCATTCTTTTAATACTGTTAACCCTATAATACCCATGATCAGCTCCATTCTTAAAGATAAACCCACTAAGCTTTTTTTAGGCATCACTGCATTTTTTGTAGCCAATGCGCTAATTGCTGAATGTATTGGGGGGAAGATTTTTTCTTTAGAAGGAGTGTTGGGAATTAAGCCCGTTAATTTTACAATTTTAGGACAATCAGGGCTGTCTTTTAACTTAACATGTGGTGTTTTATTGTGGCCTTTGGAATTTGTGATTACGGATATTGTGAATGAATATTACGGGCCAAAAGCGGTAAGAAGAATCAGTATTATAGCAGTGAGTTTAATTGCCTATGCTTTTGTAATGTTTTATTTAGCAATGCGTATTGCACCTGCTGATTTTTGGGTTGGATCTAAAGTAGCCAATGGAGTACCTAGTATGCAAAATGCATTTGAAGCCATTTTTGGACAAGGCATGTGGATTATATTGGGTAGTTTAGTTGCCTTTTTGGTGAGTCAGTTTATTGATGTGATTGTATTTCACAAAATTAAAAAAATCACCGGGGAAAAGATGCCTTGGTTAAGAGCAACAGGCTCTACTGTGGTATCGCAGTTGGTGGATAGTTTTGTGGTATTGGTGATTGCCTTTAAGTTTGGAAATAACTGGACATGGAGTTTTGTTATTGCAGTTTGTATTGTGAATTATATGTACAAATTCACCATGGCAATTATTTTAACACCAGCAATTACTTTTATTGAATCCAGGATTGAAAAATACTTAGGACACACAACAGCCACAAAAATGAAATTAGCCGCAATGGGGATAGAGAATGAAGTGTAGGTATAAAGATGTAAAACGAATAAGGCTATCAATTAGAATCTATGTTTATCTAATAGCATTTTAACAGCTACTTTATCAATTGGAAGTGTCATACTTTCCTCATTTAATTCAGTTATTGGAATCCATCTTAAATGTTCTGCAGTACCAGTAATATCTGCAACCTGTTCTGGTAAAAAATCAAATGCCTTTGTTTTTGCCACAATAGTATCCGTTTTATCAGAGTGCACTAAATAATAAATAGAAATAATTTGGTCTTTATTGTTAAATGCTGAGATTTGAAAAAAATCGGTGGTGTAAAAGTGTTCTCCAACAATCACTTCTAAACTTGCTTCTTCCATAAATTCTCTTGCTAATCCGTCTCTAGTACCTTCTCCAATTTCCAATCCTCCTCCAGGTAGTTTTGTAATATAGGCACCACGAATAAATTCATCACTTACTAATAATCTTTTTTGACTATCAATTAAAATTCCATAAACGCGCACATTGAATAATGCCATGGTTTGAATAGTTTAAATGTAAATTTATTTTACATGAATAGTTGCCTTATAAACAAATGTGCCAGGACCTTTTAGCCAAATATGATTAAATTTGCCACCACCTTGATTATTAAAACTTACTGCTAAATTTCCACCAAGCGTCTTTATTTGAATATCATGGTCACCTTCTTTATGTAAGCAAGATATGATAGCTGCAGCAGTTACACCTGTTCCACAACTATAGGTTTCATTTTCAACGCCTCTTTCATAAGTACGCACAAATAAATGATCATGTTGGTGCTCAAGAAAGTTTACATTAATACCTTCTTTTGCAAATCGATCATTGTATCTGATACTTTTTCCTTCATTGAAAACATCATATTGTCCAATTGAATTTACTAATTTAATATAATGCGGGGATCCTGTATTGGTAACAAAAAAGTCGCTACCCACTTCTACTGAGTTTACATCCGACATTTTTAGATGCACCCATCCATTATGATGAATACTCGCTTCGTGAGGGCCGTCAATAGCAATAAAAGTATAATGCTCTTTAGTGATACCATTGTCATGTGCAAACTGAACTAAACAACGACCTCCGTTGCCACACATGGTACCTTCGGTTCCATCTGCATTATAATAAGTCATTTTAAAATCGTATCCAGCTGCTGTTCCTAATAACATTAAACCATCTGCCCCTACACCAAATCTACGATCGCATAAAAAAGCAATTTGTTGATTGGATAATGAAACACTACCGTCTCTATTATCTATTATCACAAAATCATTTCCAGTGCCTTGGTATTTTGAAAATTGAATATTCATTTGATGCTTTTTAAAAATAATTTAGATGCTGGCAATAATACCTAGTGTTTTTTGAATCATATAATCCACTGCTGCGCCCATATTTTTACTGTATTCTTTTTTTACTCTATTAGCAATAATCACATTCACACTTAAACATTGATGACCTAATAAGTTACAAAGTCCATAAATAGCACTTGTCTCCATTTCAAAGTTAGCTATATGATGACTACCATGTTTAAAGCTTGTCATTTGATCTACTAAGTTTGGCATACTCAATGGGAGTCTTAAAATTCTTCCTTGCGGCCCATAAAAACCTGGACAGGTCACGGTAATACCTTTATTATATCCTTCCTTAAAATGTTTTATTAAATCAGTACTTGCACTTGCAATATAGGGTCGAATTTTAAAGTCAGTGATTTGAGTATGTTGCTCAAATGCAGAAAGAATTGATTGCTCTTCCTCGTTATTATTTAGCTTGTAGAAGTGCAATAAATTATCGATACCTAAGCCATGCGTTCCCGCCACCAATTGATCAACGCCCACTTCGCCTTGTAAAGAACCACAGGTACCCATTCTAATAATGGAAACGGCTTTGTGTTTTTCATTAATTGTCCTTGTATCAATATTGATATTCACCAAAGCATCTACTTCGTTTAAGGCAATGTCAATATTGTCAGGCCCAATTCCCGTACTTAAAACTGAAATTCTTTTATTGCCAATATAGCCCGTATGGGTAATGAATTCTCTATGTTCGCATTTAAATTCAATACGATCAAAGTACTTGCTAACATTAGGAACACGTTCCGGGTCGCCAACCGTTATTATCGTATCAGCAATTTCCTCTGGCCTTACATTGAGGTGATATACCGCTCCGCGGTCATTAATAATTAGCTCAGAAGCCCCAATTACCGACATATTCTATTTATTTAGAGTACAAATGTCGTTTAATTCGTAATAGTTGGAAAATTCTTTTATAATTAACTTCTTTGTGTTATTTTCGCGTCCCGAAAAGGTCCTGTGGCCGAGTGGCTAGGCAGAGCTCTGCAAAAGCTTCTACAGCGGTTCGAATCCGCTCGGGACCTCGATACAAAGCCTCTTTACGAAAGTGAAGAGGCTTTTTTGTTTAGAGTCTGCGTCATAAGCTTGCTTATGTAAGCAGACGAGAAGCAAAAAAGCACAACACAAATCTCCGATTTGTGTTGAAAAGGCTTTGGGTAAGACGAGTTAGCCGAAGCGGATGACAATGCGAAGCATTGGCAATCCAA
>CAIQQR010000023.1 GCA_903874055.1 uncultured Bacteroidota bacterium
AGCAGGATGTAAAGTAATAGAATATGAAGGATCTGAAATTAGTGTAAAAGGCGGCGGAGGCCCAACCTGTTTAACAAGACCGGTTACACGTGATTAGTTTATAAATCTGAAATGCGTTTTAAGTAATTGTAAAATTGGTATTTCGCTCCTTCTTTTAATTGTGCACTATAAATTCCTTTAGAGCCTGATGAAAAATAAGCTACTATACATGCAAGCCCAACATAAATGCCTGCCCCCATACCAAACATTTCAAAGCCTAATGCAATAGATGCAATGGCACAATGGGTGGCTCCAGCAAATACGGCAACGAAACCCATGCCAGCCAACAATGCCATTGGTAAAGGGATAAACAAAAACAAAATATTCCCTAAAGTAGCACCAATAAAAAATAAGGGAGTTACTTCACCCCCTTTAAAACCTGCACTTAAAGTAAATGTGGTAAGTAATAATTTTATAGTAAAATCATATTTGCCTGCAGGACTCATAAAGGCATCCGAAATACTAGGTATCCCTAGTCCAATAAATTTAGTGTTTATAAATGAGAAACCGTTAGCCCCCGTGTTATGGTATCCTAAAAGTAAAATCGCAATTATTAAAACAATACCTCCAATAAATGGACGTAAAGGTTCATATTTAATTTCGCTAAATAATTTTGCCCACACATTATTTGCTGCTGTAAATAATAATGCAGTAGTTCCAAAAATTAAACCAGCTAAAAATATCGGCACCAATACATTCATATTAAAATTTGGCACGACTGGAATGGCATAAACAGTATGATGAATGCCCCAGGCTAAACAAGTATAGTGTGCAATAAAGGCTGTGGCAAAGCTTGGCAAAATATCAGCGACTCTAATATTTTTAAACAACATAATCTCCAATGCAAAAATGGCACCTGCAATAGGTGTTCCAAATACCGCTGCAAATCCTGCACTAATCCCAATAATTAAAATGGTTTTTCTTTGGGTATCATTTAATTTAAATAAATCGGTAAACTGATCTGCAATGGCACCGCCCATTTGCACTGCAGTACCTTCGCGGCCCGCCGAACCTCCTGCTAAATGTGTTAATATTGTTCCTATGTAAACCAGTGGCGCCATTTTAAATGGGACTTTGGACTCGGGACTATTATGTTGCTCTAATAAAAGATTATTTCCTTTTTTAACTTCTGCCCCAAAATAATAATACATAGCGCCAATTGCAAGTCCAACAATGGGTAAGCTATATATTATCCAAGTATGTGTCTCTCTCCAATTGGTTGCAAAATCTAAACTGTTTAAAAAAAATGCAACAACCGATCCAATAAGTATACCTACTATAATGCATATGAATATCCACTTGAATAAATTGATGATATGTATTTTAGCAGCACTCATTTATTTAATGCTTCTTTTTATTTTTAGCAATCATGACTATGGCAATAATCACCCAAATAAAATTTACCACCATGCTAGGATAAGCTTGATGAAAATAGGTGTTGATTACAAAGAAAAATCCGCCAATTATATTTGCTAATATATACCACTTGCTCTCCGCTTTAAGTCGTCCAGTAATATTTAGTGCGTAGGACCCTACAATTAATACGGATGCAATCCAGCCTAAGCATTCAATTAAAATATTCATAATTTAAAATTAAGCTATTATGCCTATTTTTGACTTGTAAAATGATTTTGATTATGGAAAAGTCTTACAATAAGTTATTAGAAAACAATAAAAAATGGGTAGCTGAACAGTTAGCCCTAGATCCTGATTTTTTTAATAATTTGGCTAATACCCAAAATCCTGAATATCTATGGATTGGATGTTCTGATAGCAGGGTTCCTGCAAATCAAATTACAGGCACCAAACCGGGCGATGTATTTGTGCACCGAAATATTGCCAATATGGTAGTGCATAGTGACATGAACATGTTAAGTGTTTTGTCTTATGCGGTAGAAGTGCTTCAAGTAAAACATGTAATAGTATGTGGCCACTATGGTTGCGGAGGTGTGTTGGCCGCAATGAATAATAAACAACTAGGATTAATCGATAACTGGCTAAGACATTTAAAAGACGTGTATCGTATAAATTATAAAGAGTTAGATGGGATACAGGATGATTATGCAAGAGGGCGCCGATTTGTAGAACTTAATGTGATAGAACAAGTGTTTCATTTAGGTAAAACATCCATTGTTCAAAATGCATGGAAAAGAGGACAGGATTTGCATTTACATGGATGGGCATATGATGTTAAAGACGGCCTTATCAATGACTTAGGGGTAAATTTTAAAAATACCGACGACCTTCATAGCGTTTACAAGCTTGATTAAATAAGCTTTCTTTTGTAATTGTTTAAGTATCTGGTGTATAATTATTGATTTTTTAATTAAATTTAAAGAACGATAAATAACTGCCACATGAAAAATTTCATTGCTTTTTTTGCATGCCTTTTTTTGATAAACGCTCAGGCGCAAACCTACACACCTACTCCTGGAAATTTAGCAGCAAGAACTGCGTTTCAAGATCGAAAATTTGGAATGTTTATTCACTGGGGTGCTTCTAGTGTTTTAGGGGATGGAGAGTGGGTTATGGAAAATCATGGTATACAAGCCACGGATTATAAAAAATTAGTAAAGCTTTTTAATCCTACACAATTTGATGCTGCAAAATGGGTGAGCACAGCAAAGGCGGCGGGCATGAAATATATTGTCTTTATTACAAGACACCATGATGGTTTTTCCAACTGGGACACTAAATATTCCGATTGGAAAATTACCAATACACAATACAAACAAGATCCTTTAAAACAATTGGCAGCTGAGTGTAAAAAGCAAGGCATTGCACTTGGGTTATATTATTCAACATTGGATTGGAGTCGTAATGATTATCCTTATGAGACTGGAAGGACAGGACAAAAAGCAGGTCGTACGCAAAAAAGCAATTACACTTCCTATTTACAATTCATGAAAAATCAATTAACTGAATTGTTGACAAATTATGGAACCATTTCTTGTATTTGGTTTGATGGACATTGGGATCAAACGAATCCAGAGGGTTCGGCAGACAGAAGCTCCAGAATTGATTGGAAATACAATGAAATTTATGGGCTAATTCACAAGCTTCAGCCCAATTGTATGATTGGAAACAATCATCATTTGGATCCAATTAATGGTGAAGACTTTCAAATGTTTGAGCAGGATTTACCAGGCCAAAATACGGCAGGTTTAAATTTTCAATCTGCATCCGCGCTTCCTTTAGAGTCATGCATCACCATGAATGATTCTTGGGGCTTTAAAATTAATGACCATCATTATAAAACGCGTAATGAAGTAATTCACACATTAGTGAATGCAGCAGGCCGTAACACGAACTTATTATTAAATGTTGGCCCAATGCCAAATGGGGAAATTGGGAAAGAATTTACGGATACATTAGCTTCAGTAGGCAAATGGGTTAAACAATTTGGACATACTATTTATGGAACAAGAGGTGGTCCGATGAAACCTGAAAAATGGGGAGTTACTACACAGGACGCAAAACAGGTGTACTTACATATATTTGAAAAACCTGAAAATGGAATTATCGAAGTGCCTGGAAACTACAAAAGTGAAACTATTAAAGTATTAAATGATGCCAGTACTTTAAGTGCTGAAAAAACGCAAAATGGCTTAAAAATCAATGTGGGTAAGCTTTATTTACAAGGCCCTTCAACGATTTTGGTGCTTATAAAAAATTAGGTAACAATTTGGTAACATTGACTTAATCCATACATAATGACTTTGGTAACAATTTGGTAACTTTTAAAAAAGCTTTAACATTTCATTAATTCTTTCCTTTGCGATTAAAATTAAAGAAAAAATGAAAAAGCTTTTAATGTTTATCGTTTTGGGATTATTCCTAAACAATGCATTTGCTCAAGAGACGTCTTCTACATTAAGTGGACGTGTGACGAATGAAAAAAATGAAATTGTTGCAGGCGCAACAATCAAATTAACCCACGTTCCTACGGGTGCAACAACTACTTTTCAATCCAACGCAAAAGGATTGTTTGTAGCTCCTAACTTAAAACCAGGAGGTCCGTATGTTATTAAAATCAGCTCTGTTGGTTTTAAAGATCAAGATTACAATGATGTTACTTTAACATTGGGAAACAATCCTGATGTGAATATCATCTTGTCTACAAAAGTGAATCAACTTTCTGATGTTGTGGTAAATAGCAACAGCAAAAAAAGAGCAGAAGGTGGTACTGTAATTGGTACAAGACAATTAAATGCTTTACCAACTTTGGGTAGAAGTTTAAGTGATTTCACAAGATTGACTCCTCAGTCAAATAACAACTCATTTGCAGGTTCTAGTTTCCGTTACAATAACTTAACTATTGACGGTGCTATTAATAACGATGCATTTGGATTTAGTAACTCTGCTGGTGGTACTAGTGGTGGTGGTCAATCAGGCGCTGCAGGATCTGGTACAAGAACAAATCCATATAGCTTGGATGTAATTCAAGAAGTACAAGTGCAGTTAGCTCCATATGATGTTAAATTAGGAAACTTTACAGGTGGTAGCGTAAACGCAGTTACAAAAAGTGGATCGAATGAATTTCACGGTAGCGTTTATAACTATGGTCGTAATGCTAGTTTAGTAGGAAAAAGTGTAGACGGATTAAAAACACCAATGGCTTCAAGTTTTTATGATTACAACCAAGGGGTTACTATTAGTGGTCCAATTTTAAAAAACAAAGCATTCTTTATTTTAAACTATGAGCGTACCGATCGTCAAGAACCAAGTTCTTACAATATTGGTGATCCTGGTGCTGCAATTACTTTAACAGAAGCACAATCTATCGTAACTAAATTACAAACCAAGTATGGTTACGATCCAGGAAGTTATTTAGGTGCTTACAATATTTTTACAAAAAGTGATAAGTTGTTTGGTCGTTTAGATTTCAATATCAATGACAAAAACACATTGACAGTTCGTGGTATTTATACAAATGGTAGTGGCAATAACTTAGAGCGTTCTGCTACTAATTTCCAATTTGGTTCAACTGACTTTACGCAATACACAAAGAATATTAACTTAACTGCAGAATTAAAAACGAAGTTCAGTAATAGCGTTAACAATCAATTTAATGTAAGTTATATCAATGTACATGAGTACCGTGATTTCCCTGGTACATTAGCTCCTTATATGGATATTGACAATGGTCGTATTACTTTAGGTACTTGGAGAGAAGCTTCTATCTATAACTTAAAGCAAACCACTTTTGAATTATCTGATAATTTAACTATTACAAAAGGAATCAATAAATTCACGTTAGGTACGCATAACGAGTTCTATGATTTATCTTATGGTTTCATTAACTCATACAACGGTCGTTGGGAATATTCAAGAGGTTTATCTAGTTTCTTAGCTGATAATCCTAGCCGTATTCGTGGCGCGTTTGTAACTGCTCCAGGTGTTGATGGTACTAGAAATGGTATTTACAATAATCCTCCTAATCCATTTAAGGTTGCTTTAATGAGTGCTTACTTCCAAGACGAAATTGCTGCAAGCAGCAAATTTAAAGTGAGCCCAGGTATCCGTTTTGACTATTCATATGTTGGAAATCAACCTGTAATTGATGCTGGCTTGAATGCAACTAATTCAGTAGGATATGTTTCTGCAAATCCTACTTACAGTGCTCCAGCATTTAGTTCATTAACTGATAAAATTCCTTCAAGATTAGCAATCTCTCCACGTTTAGGATTTACGTATGATGTAAAAGGTGACCAATCAATTGTAATTAGAGGCGGTACGGGTATCTTCACTGGTAAAGTTCCATTTGCTTGGTACGGATACGCTTACACTTTAAGTGGTAATACTTATGGCAATATTGACTGGAATGGTCCAGCAGCAGGAGCAACAGTGCCATTGGTTTTCAACACCGATAAATTAAAAGATACGGTTACTAAATACGGCGGTGTTTCAAGAAGTGCAACTAGAGAAGTAGATGTATTTGACAATAACTTTAAATTACCAACCGTTTGGAGAAGTAGTTTAGCGGTTGATTATAAATTTGGAAATGGCTATAAATTCACAGGAGATGTTTTATTCACCAAAACAATCTATGATGTGAAATATGAGCAAATCAACTTAAAAGATTCAGTTGCCTACTTTACTTCAGGACCAACTCAAACTCCTGTATATGTAGGTGGTAAATACAATTCAAACTATTCTAACGTTTACTATTTAACAAACACAAGCGAAGGATACAGATATAACTTGACAGCACAATTGTCAAAAGCTACTAACAATATTGCAATAGGAAAAACTGTTGCAAATATGAATTGGAGCGTTGCTTACACTTATGGTATGAGTAAGGATATCACAAACGGTATTCGTAATTCATGGGAAAGTAGTTATAACGTAAACCCAACTATTACTCCAAGTAATTCTCAGTTAGCATATTCTAACTTTGATTTACGTAACAGAATTGTTGCCACTTTCTCCAGCAACTTTATCTGGAATAAAATGAATTCAACTTCAGTAGCATTTGTTTATTCAGGTCAATCAGGAAATCCTTATAGCTTAATTTATCAATCAGCTCCATTTGGTAACGGTTCTAACGCACCACTTCCTTATATTCCAAAGGATGCTTCAGATATCAAGTTAAAGGATAATGGAACCTATACAGCTGCTCAACAATGGGCTGACTTAAGTGCATTTATTGATAATGACCCTTACTTAAAAACAAGAAAAGGTCAATACGCTGAGCGTAATGGCTTACGTACACCATGGGTGCATGACTTAGATATGAAATTAATGCATGAATTCAAATTGAATAAAAACAACCCTAAGCAATCTTTACAAGTGAGCTTAGATGTGTTCAATGTATTAAACTTAATTAACAATGATTGGGGACATATTAACTTTGTTACCAACTTAAACAACTACACAGTAAACTTCTTAAAGTTTGTTACAGATGCAAATGGCAAAGCTGCTGGTGCTCCTTCAACAGGGTACACTCCAACTTTCAACTTTGTTAAACCAACAGGTGTAGGCGGACAATACTACTCAGTAGATCCAATCAATTCAAGATGGCAAGGACAATTGGGAGTTAAGTTTAACTTCTAATTTTCAAACCTAAATGATTATAGAAATGGCCTCCAATTGGAGGCCATTTTAGTGGATACCACTTAACAATTTCTTAATGTTACATAAAGGTTAATTGGCGAGAAATATATGAAATTTGAGTACAAGCAATCATAAAACAAGTTAATGCTGCAGCCCAATTATACTACCAGGAAGGCCGAACTAAAGGATGTTATGTATTTTTTTGAATCTATCAATTCGCAAACCGATTCAACACTTGACATAAATAAATTCAACCATCAGTTTAAAAAAAAGCTAAAAGATAAAACGAGTATTTTATTATTATTGGATGTCGATAAAAAATCAGTTGGCTTTATAGTTGCACAAGAATATCAAACGCTGTCCGATTCTTTTCCTTTTTTGGAAATTCAAGAATTATTTATTGCACCTAAATTCCGAAAATTGAAAGCTGCGGAATTTTTATTTAGTGAATTTGTGGAAAAGAGTAAAAACAAAGGGTATTATAAATTAAAAGTGAATTGTAATATCAACTCCACTTTGAATCAAAATTTTTATATCAGCAAAGGATTTAAAATTCAGAAAAAACAATATCACAAAAGCATATACTAGCTTTTGCTATTCATGAATTACTTGGTTGTATAAATGTTGTATTAAACCGTCCGCAAGTCCAATTTTAGGTACTAATACTTGATCTACATTACACCATTTAAAAATATTCGTATAAATTAATAAGGCAGGTAAAATAACTTCCGCACGGTCTTTCTTGATATTGTACTTTTTCATCCTTTCATCAATATTCAATTGCTGCATTTCCTTATGCATATCTTTCACAGCCTCAACCTGAAGGTATTTGTCATCCTTGGATCTTAACAATGAAAATATTTTATTGATATTACCACCGGACCCAATGCCGGTAATATGATCGTATTTTTTTGCAATATCTTTGCAGGTTTCTTTTAGCTCCTCCCAGGTATCGTCTTTAACTTTGTCCGTTAAAAGTCGAACAGTACCAATATTAATAGATTTTTGAAGCACCAATTCATTGTTATGATATAATGTAAGCTCGGTACTACCACCACCTACATCCATGTATAAATAGCTGTGGTCTTTATCCAATAATTCGGCAATATGATTTTCGTATATAATTTCAGCCTCTAGTTCGCCAGATATAATTTCAATTTCAATACTGGTTTCTGCTTCAATTTCTTTTATTATTTCCTTGCTATTTTGAGCGTCACGCATAGCACTAGTAGCACACGCCATATAGTGTTCCACTTCATAAACTTTCATCAATTGCTTATATGCTTTGATGGTATCTATTAACATTCTCTTTTTTCTACTTCCAATAAAACCTTTTTCAAATACATCAAATCCTAATTGCAACGGGATTCGCACTATATTGAGTCTATTGAATTCAATTTCCTTACCATTTTTAATTACTTCTGAAATGAGTAGTCTTGCTGCGTTACTTCCTATATCAATGGCTGCGAGTATCAATGTATTATTTTTTCCTTTTTAAGTACTGGTAAGTCTCTTCTTGCGATTTGAATTTTCTTCCCACCAAAGGTACATATTTATTCATTAAATCTGAATCAAGCACTCTTGCCTTTTGATTGTCTTTTAATTGAATTTTTATGATATCAATCAATTCTTTCTTAATTACAATATCATTTATAGGAACTGCCACTTCAATTCGGTGATCTAAGTTTCTTACCATCCAATCGGCACTTGATATATACACTTTTTCATTTCCATTATTATGAAATATCATAACTCTTGCATGTTCTAAATATTGGTCAACGATACTTATAGCATTTAGTTTTGCATTTGCCTTTTGGTCATTCACTTTTAAAGTAGTGATACCTCTAATAATCAAATGAACTTCTACGTTTTCCTTAACTGCCTTATATAAATGTTCAATTAATGTGATATCTGTAATTGAATTTAATTTGATGATGATGGATGCTTTTTTTCCTTTTTTTGCATTGGCAATTTCATTATTAATAAATTCAATAATTGAATTGCGCATATTAATAGGAGAAATAAGCAAATTCCTCATTTTAGCGATAGGCTTATCCCCCTGTTGCCAGTTTTCCAAATAAGCAAATATTTTGGTCGCCTCATTCATAATAGTTGTAGAAGAGGTTAACAAACAATGGTCAGCATATACCTTAGCTGTTTTCTCGTTTAAATTTCCAGTGCTTATAAAACCGTATTTTACTTGCTTTAGACCAATCTTTTTTTGAATGATGCACAACTTAGCGTGCACTTTTTTATTAGGAACACCAACTAATACCTTAATACCCTCTTCCTCCATAATGGTTTTCCACTCTAAATTGGCTTCCTCGTCAAATCTTGCCTTTAATTCTAAAAATACAGTTACATTTTTACCATTTCGGGCAGCATTAATTAAAGCATTTATTACTTTAGAATTGCTTGCGAGACGGTAAGCAGTTATTTTGATACTGGTAACCATATCATCCATCGCAGCTTCCCTTAACATATCAATGATAGGGTCATAGGTATGGTAGGGGAAATGTAGCATCACATCTTTTTTCAAGATAATATCAGATACTAAATCCTTCTTTTTAAATGCTGGATGTATTAATGGAGTAGGTCGATTCGCTTTAACAGGAATAACATTTGGGAAATCCATAAAATGTCTAAAATTATGAATATGCCCACCTGGTATGATACTGCTTTTCCTAGATAGTTTTAATTTTTGAATTAAAAATTCTAAAATCTCCGCGTTCATTTCTTTTTCATAAACAAATCTAACTGGCTTTCCCTTTCTTCTATTTTTAATTCCTTTCGAAATTTTATCAATAAAATTCATGCCCACTTCCTGATCTAAATCAATTTCGGCATCCTTAGTAATTTTAAACACATGTGCTTCAAATTTATTGAATTTGAAGTGAGAAAAGATGATTGGAAGGTTGTATCTAATCACATCCTCAATTAACATAATGTTTGCTGTGCCTGGTTTTGACGGCAATTGAATAAAACGACCAACAGATCGAGATGGTATTTCAATTAATGAAAACTTTTGATTATACGCACTATCCTTATTGCTCATTACAATTGCCAAATACAAACTTTTATCCCTTAGGTAAGGTAATTCAGGAACGTTTTCAATCATTAAAGGAATGATATAAGGACGTACCACTTCGTCAAAGTATTGTTTAATAAAGTTTTTTTGTTCGATAGTAAGTTTACGTTCATCTACTAAAAAAACTTTGTTCGCCTTAAGCTCTTTATTTATATTTTGCCAAATTCGGTTAAACTCGTTTTGTTGTTTTAAAACAATAGATTGTATTTGGTCCAATATTGCCTGAGGGCTTTCGATTAAATCAATGTTTTGAATATGACCTTTTTTATTGGCAAACTCGGTCATTCTTTTTAAGGTTGCCACACGCACCCTAAAAAATTCATCTAAGTTATTAGAGAAAATGCCTAAAAATCTTACTCTTTCACTCAAAGGGACTGTTGGGTCATTGGCTTCTTGTAGTACGCGACCGTTAAAACTTAACCAACTTATATCCCTTGCAATATATCTATCTTTCATAAAGTGTTCAATTTCAGCACGAATTTATCAATACTGATAAATGCTTCTACAAGTTACTAATAACTTAATAATTAATTAATAATTAGTAAATAATAAGGTCACATACATACGCGTATTTTACACAAACTAATACCCATGGAAAAACGTAAAATTGATGTTTGCGTTATAAGCGATGTTCATTTAGGCACTTTTGGCTGTCAAGCAAAGGAAGTACTTAATTATTTAAGAAGCATTCAGCCTAAAACTTTAATATTAAACGGTGATATTATTGATATCTGGCAATTTAGCAAAAGATTTTTCCCAGCTAGCCATATGGCTGTGATCAAGGAAATTTTCAATATTGCCAGTAAAGGCACCAAAGTGGTTTATATCACTGGTAATCATGATGAGGCTTTAAGAAAGTATGCCGATTTTGAAATG
Organism: uncultured Bacteroidota bacterium; assembly: GCA_903874055.1. Classification (GTDB taxonomy): domain Bacteria; phylum Bacteroidota; class Bacteroidia; order Chitinophagales; family Chitinophagaceae; genus Sediminibacterium. The sequence continues at coordinate 11,060 of CAIQQR010000023.1, forward strand.
GGTAATATTCAATTAACGGATAAAATAGTCTTTGAAGTTAATGGTGAAAAAAACTGGGTATTTCATGGGGATGTGTTTGATAGAACTACCAAAGGAAGTGCAAAGATTTTAGCTAAATTAGGAGGGTATGGCTATGACCTATTAATTATCTTAAATAGCTTGTTTAACTGGATTTCAAGAATGATGGGTAGAGAGAAAATGAGTTTTAGTAAAAAGGTAAAAAATGGTGTGAAGCAAGCCGTTTCATGGATTGGAAATTTTGAACAAACAGCTGCAGAATTAGCCATTGAAAATGGATATCAATATGTTATTTGTGGTCATATTCATCAACCACAGCAAAGAGTGGTTACTACCGATAAAGGGTCTGTTACCTATTTAAACAGCGGTGACTGGATTGAAAACTCTACTTCATTAGAGTATTATGATAATCAATGGCATTTATACCAGTATGATCCAAAGCAATTTGAACATGTGCCTTCAGAAAAAATTAAAATTGTCCATTTAAACACCGAATTAAATGTGATGACTAGTGAAGTTGCATTCCAAGTTTCATTGTAGATTTTATGAAAATATTTTACGCCATTCAAGGTACAGGTAACGGCCATATTAGTAGGGCTGTAGAATTATATCCCTATTTAAAAAAATATGGAGAAGTTGATTTTTTCTTAAGTGGATCAAACTCACATTTGAAAACTGAATTGCCTATAAAATTTAAGAGTAAGGGGCTTAGTTTATTTTATAAGCATAGTGGGGGACTTGATTATAATAAGATATTAAGCTCCTTGTCTCTTAGTGTAGTAAAGGATGCGAAAGAATTGCCACTTGAAAAATATGATTTAGTTATCAATGACTTTGAATTTGTGACTTCATTGGCGTGTTCAATGAAAAAAATTCCATGTGTACACTTTGGTCATCAAGCTAGCTTCCAAAGTAAAAAAACCCCAAGACCAGAAAAGGCAAATCCCCTGGGAAATTTTATTTTAGAAAAATTTGTAAAGAGTGATATGCATATCGGACTTCATTTTGATAATTATGACCAAGATATTTACAATCCAATTATTAAGAAGGAAATCATTGATGCAAATCCTATTAATGATGGCCATATTACAGTATACTTACCTCAATATTCCCTTGCCAATTTAGAACCTCATTTTTTAGCCCAAAAAAAGTTTCATTTCGAAGTTTTTACAAAAGAGGTAGATCGAATTGTTTGTAATCAAAATATTACTTATTTCCCAATTGCTAATGGTCAATTTACTAGCAGTTTAATTAGATGCTACGGAATTATTACTGCAGGAGGTTTTGAAACACCGGCTGAGGCAATGTATATGAACAAAAAAGTATTAAGTATTCCTATACTTAAACACTATGAACAAGAATGTAATGGTAAGGCATTAGAAAAAATGGGGGTAATGGTACTAAAAAAAGTGGATGCTTTTTTTGGCATTCATTTTAAACAATGGGTAGAAAATAGTAAACCTATTAAATTAGAACTTAAACACAGTACTGAGGATATCGTTGATATTCTCATTAATACAAACAATAAAAAAAATCATGTACACCATTCTTAATCAAAACGGGGAACCAGTTGCTTATATTCAAAACATGATGATTATGGATTTGAATCAAGAACATGTTCATGGTATTTTAATTGGCGATTGTTTTTTTGGAAAAAAAAATCATATAATCGGTAAAATATTTAACAAAACTGCCTATTTAGTAAATGGAGAAATTGTAGGTAAAGTAGTAGAAAATAAAGAATACAAAAATATTGCTTTGAAAAAGTCACACATGCAAGCTGCTTGGGATATTTTAAGCAATATCAAGGAGCACACAAGTACTTGGATTGTTGAAACAGCTAATTGGTCAAAAAATCCATTCTTATTTCATTTGTTATAATTATTGTATTTTATAGTATTCCTATTTCACTTTCAAATTTAAAAATTTGTTCTAATGTCTGTTCATCTAAAAGTTTTAATAGCACTACTCCTATTGCCTTTTACTATAAATGCACAATCTCCATTTATAGTAAAACCATATTTGCAAGTAGGGTATAATGGAAAGCCCAATTCATTAGAACTTTTATGGCATAGTTCAGATACAAATTCAAAATGGGAGGTTGAAATTTCAAATAATAGCACAACTTGGGTTCCATCCAAGATCACGAATAATCAAAAAATTAACGTAAAAGGAACCAACCCTTTTAATGTTTACCATGCATATTTAGATAATTTAATTGTTGGTGGAATTTTTAAATATCGTGTAATTCAAAATGGCAATATTGTATTTAATTCAGATGGAATTGCACCCAAGTCTAATAAGCAACCCTATAGTTTTATTGCCATTGGTGATATTGGAGCAGAAAAGCAAGATCAAAAAAAACTAGCACTCATCTCTTATAATTTACAACCTGATTTTGTTGCTGTTCCTGGAGATATCGTTTACGATGATGGTTTAATTTCAGAATATGCAACAAAGTTTTGGCCAATTTATAATGCAGATACGGCCAATAATTATGGTGCTCCTTTAATGCGTAAAATTCCATTTATAGCAGCTGTTGGTAATCATGATGTTGACAATACCGATTTGGATAAACATCCAGATGCGTTGGCATACTATTATTTTTGGGCACAACCATTAAATGGGCCTACTGTCAATGACTTTTCTAGCGCTTACCCTAGTTTTAAGTCCAATGAAGCCAATAAAGAAGCATTCTTAAAAGGAGCAGGCAGCGCCTACCCAAGAATGAATCATTTTTCATATGATTATGGGAACGCACATTGGCTAGTGATAGATGCTGATAACTATGTTGATTGGACAAATAAAGAATTATTAGATTGGGTAAAACAAGATTTAAAAAGTGCATCTAATGCAACATGGCGTTTTGTAATGTATCACCAACCTGGATTTAATTCATCAAGAGAGCATTTTGAGCAACAACAAATGAGATTATTGGCTCCTATATTTGAAGAAGGCAAGGTGGATGTTGTATTTACTGGACATGTTCATAATTATCAAAGGTCCTATCCTTTAACTTTTGTGCCTGATCGTAAAGGAACTCAATTGGTTGGTGGAAAAGACAATAAAACATGGAGAGGAAGGGTAGTTAATGGCAAATGGACATTAGATAAGGCTTTCGATGGCATCAAAAATACAAGTCCAAAGGGGATAATTTATATTGTTACAGGTGCTGGTGGAGCTGACTTATATAATCCTGAACAAACCAATGATCCAGATTCTTGGCAAAAATTCACGACTAAATTTTTTGCAACTGCCCATAGTTTATCGTACGTAAAAGTAAATGGGAATTCATGCAAACTACAACAAATTACCTCAGCCGGAAAAGTGGTAGATGAGTTTGAAATAGTGAAATAATAGCCTTACCTAACAATTCGTTAATAATATAGTCACATAGACATAATATACCTTTCGACTTGTTAGAATGCGTTTAGGATATTTTTGCTATTCATTAAACAAATAGACATGATCGGCAATCTTTTAACGCAAAAATTTAAATGCGTTATCCTTCCAATTCTACTATTATTTTCAATCAACAGTTTTGCCGGCGATATCAAAGGTAGAGTTGTAGATGCAAGTAATGGGGAGCCTTTAGTAGGCGCAACTATCTCAGTTAACAAAACATCATTATTGGTTAAATTAGATGGTAGTTATCATTTTAAAGGTTTAAATGCAGGAAACTATACTATTACAGTTAGTTATGCAGGCTACAAGTCAGAAACCAAAGAAGTTTCTTTAAAATCTGCTACAGATGTTAAGAATGTAGATATTAATTTAGTTCCTACAGCTTCCTCTTTAACTTCAGTTACTGTGAGTTCAAATGGTAAAGACAATGATAAATCTGTAAGAAGATTAGAAAAAATTGCAGATCCAATTATCAACGTTTTATCTTCAAAAAATATTCAATTATTACCAGATATCACTGTTGCCAATGCTTTACAAAGAGTGAGTGGTGTGACAATCGAAAAAAGTAGTTCTGGTGAAGCAAAATACCCTATTATTAGGGGTATGGAAAAGCGTTACATTAATACCTTAGTGAATGGTATTAAAATTCCAAGTCCAGATAATAAAAATCGTTTTATACCATTGGATTTATTTCCTTCGGAGTTACTTGAGCGTTTAGAGGTTGGCAAAAGCTTAACACCAAGTATGGAAGGAGATGCCATTGGCGGTACTATTAATTTAGTAATGAAGGATGCACCCAATCAATTATTTGTTCAAGCAAATGCTGCAAGTGGGTTTAACACTTCATTTCCTGATCAACAATTTAGCAAGTTTGATAAGTCCACTATGAACTTATCATCACCTGCACAACGAAATGCTACTGGGTATGTTGCTAACTTAAATGACTTTCCAGTAGCTCATTTAAACTATGATAATATTTCAAATCCAGTAAACTCTACAATGGGTTTAACTGCTGGCAACAGATTTGGTAAAGCAAAACAATTTGGATTTATAGTTTCTGGAAGTTTTCAAAACATTTACAGAGGAACTACTTCAAATTTTTTCTTGCCTAACTCTCAACCAGGTTTAAATAACATTCCTTTGTTCTCTGATTTACAGTTAAGGAAATACTCGGTTCAAAGTCAAAGAAAAGGGGTAAATACTAAATTGGATTATAAAATAAATAAGAATAATAAAATTTCAATTTTTAATACTTACGTTCGCTTAGACGACTTTACTACAAGATTTATTTGGGATACAGTTGCTTTAAACTCTGTGGTAGATAATTCACAAAGAAGTCAATGGACTTTCCAAACCATTAACAGCACTACTTTACAAGGTGAGCATAAATTAAGCGGTTCTGATAAATTAGATTGGTCTGTCTCTAATGCAATTGCTAAGAGCAATACGCCAGATCAAACTTCGTTTACACACGAATATGCCATTGTTGCTACTAGTTTAACTGCAGATAAATTACAGTCTATGTCCCGAATTTGGACTAGTAATACCGACAAAGATATTTCTGCTTATTTAAACTATACCAAAAACACATCTTTGTTTGGACGTGATATAGAACTTAAAGCGGGAGGATTATACCGAGATAAAAACCGTGAAAATTATTACATTTCATATGGTTTAAAACCATTGCTAGGATCTACTTATAGCACCATTAATACTGCACAGTTTTTATTTAACCCAGTAAGTGATGGGGCACCAAGTTTAAATGGCAATAACTATACTTTTGAAGAAAAAATCACTGCTGGTTATTTGCAAGGTAAATGGAATTTATCAAGTAAGTTAGAGTTATTGGGTGGTGTTAGAGCTGAAAATACAAATCAAGATTATGAAACTTTGTTGACTAAAGATGTGCAAGCTAAATCGGGTACAATACAGTACACAGATTTATTACCAAGTGCACAATTTAAATATGCACTTACTGCAAATCAAAATATCCGTTTTGCTTACTATAGAGCCATCGCAAGACCAGGTTTTTCAGAATTAATTCCTGATGGCGCGGATGGTGAATTTTTTAAAGAAGTGGGTGATCCAGTAAACTTAAAACATACCGTAGCAGACAACTTAGATTTACGTTATGAATTATATAGCAAGGGTTCTGATCAATTATTATTAGGTGGATTTTACAAAGACATCCAAAACCCAATTGAAATTTCGGCAGTAAAGCCACAAAATATTAATAGCTTGTATTTGCAACCAGTGAACATTGGTAAGGCTACCAACTATGGTTTTGAAGCAGTTGCAACTAAGTTTATTGGATCTTTTGGAATCTCTGCCAACTATACTTTCACTAATTCTAGTATTACCAATGATAGTTTAATTTTATCATATCGTAATACTGCTGGTCAAATTGTATCTAAGCGTGTATCTGAAACAAGACCATTACAAGGTCAATCAAACCATGTTGGTAATGTATCCTTCATTTATAAGAATCCTAAAATTGGATTTGACTTCCAAACTGCTGTAGTATATACAGGAGAACGTATTAGCTTTGTTAGCCCATATGCTGGATTAAACTATTGGCAGTCTCCTACCACAACATTGGACCTTTCATTTGAAAAGCGTTTTGGTAAGCATTTTTCTTTCTATGGAAAAATCAACAACTTAACAGATGCTCCAATG
>CAIQQR010000024.1 GCA_903874055.1 uncultured Bacteroidota bacterium
GCGATATTTTTGTAGGGGATGCATCATTAGTAGCATTAACAAATATCAAAACTAAAAACGAGCTTATCGGTGAAGTTCTTGGAGTGTTACAATCTCAAGCTAAGCGCGTAATTGCAGCTTTATTAAACCACGCCGAAAACGGTTCTTCTGCAACTGAGACAGAAGTAGTAGCAGCAGCGGTTGAAGTAGCAGTAGCGGAAACTCCAGCAGAAGCTCCAGCAGCTGAAGAAGTTGCGCCAGCAGCTGAAGCAGCGGCTCCGGAAGCAGCTCCTGAAGCATAGTTGTAAACCTTGTGATGAGAGAGGAAATTTTCATCAAAAACATCGTTAATTTCAGAAGACTCGAATGAGTTTCTGTTTTTATATTGTTACATAATTTTTTTAAACCTTCCGCTGGAGCATATGCTTTGAAAGCGGAAAAAATTGAAACAAAATGGCAGACGTAAAAAAACTAGCTGAAGAATTAGTAAGCTTAACAGTAAAGCAAGTACAAGAATTAGCAGACGTATTAAAAGCTGATTACGGTATCGAACCAGCAGCAGCAGCAGTAGTTGTAGCAGCAGGTGGCGGTGGCGCTGAAGCAGCAGCTGAGAAAACAGCATTTGATGTTATCTTAGTTAGCGGCGGTGCTAGCAAATTAAACGTAGTTAAAATCGTTAAAGATTTAACTGGTCTTGGTTTGAAAGAAGCTAAAGACTTAGTAGATGGCGCTCCAAAAGCAATCAAAGAAGGTGTTTCTAAAGCAGAAGCTGACGAAATCGCTGGTAAATTGAAAGAAGCTGGTGCTGAAGTTGAAGTAAAGTAATTTACTCGACTTAGGTCATCCTTATATAATTAGCCCTGGAATTTATTCTAGGGCTTTTTTATGCCCCTAGGTGAAGCAGCCTCTTTAATTTTTTTATAAAAATGGAAAGTAAGTTTATTTCCGCTCAGGTCGCTATTACAATTGCCCGTGAGGTCCATTTACTTTACCTAAGCTCGAATGGACTTCAATAAACTTCTTTCCATTTTTCTTCCATTCGCTCTATTGGCCAAGTTCACATAGGGTCATTTCATTTGGGGCCAAAGGGGGTAGCCATGACACATTATTTTAAGCTTCTCAATGAATTGACACCATTCGTTAACGAATCCTTAAATTTTGACTAAATAGGTAAGGAGGGCATTATATATATTAAAAATTATCTACTTAATAAATATTATTAATCATTATAATACATTTTAAATAAAGTTATAATACGACAATATGTCTAAATTGTGCATTTTTCTAAAAAAAACTTTCAAAATCAAGGGTTTTGGTACAAAATTTGTTTTTATTTGTCCCTTCCTTTCCTTAACTTTGCAATCCTTTATTTTGGGCATATTGTCTATTGATCTATTACGGTGGCCACGTATCTGTATCAATTGATAGACTTTATTTGAGCACAATGCTACCAAATATTTTATTGCAATAAAACCTGGTTTATACCGTATGTCTACAACAACATTGAACAACAGGCACAACTTTGGTAAGATTAAACATATCGCCGAAGCACCAGACTTACTTGACATTCAGTTAGAATCTTTCAAAGAATTCTTTCAGTTAGAAACAACTCCCGACAGAAGAAACGTAGAAGGTTTGTTCCGTGTGTTTAAGGAAAATTTTCCTATCACGGATACGAGAAACATTTTCGTTTTAGAATTCTTGGATTATTTTATCGATCCACCACGTTACACTATTGATGAGTGTATGGAGCGTGGATTAACATATGCTGTTCCGTTAAAAGCTAAATTAAGATTAAGCTGTAATGATGAAGAGCACGTTGATTTCCAAACCATCGTACAGGATGTATTCTTAGGAAACATTCCTTACATGACTCCAAGAGGAACCTTTGTGATTAATGGTGCTGAGCGCGTTGTCGTTTCTCAGTTACATCGTTCACCAGGTGTATTCTTTGGTCAATCAACACATCCTAACGGAACTAAGATTTATTCTGCTCGTGTAATTCCTTTTAAAGGTGCATGGATGGAATTTGCTACGGATATTAACAACGTGATGTATGCTTACATCGATCGTAAGAAAAAATTCCCAGTAACTACTTTATTACGTTCAATTGGTTTTGAAACAGATAAAGATATCTTGGAATTATTTGGTATGGCTGATGAAGTAAAAGCAGACAAGAAAACTTTATCAAACCATATTGACAAAAAATTAGCAGCACGTGTTTTAAGAACATGGGTTGAAGATTTCGTTGATGAAGATACGGGTGAAGTAGTAAGCATCGAAAGAAACGAAATTGTTTTAGAGCGTGATACTGTTTTAGATGAAGCAGCAGTTAATCTAATTGTTGAAATGGGCGTTAAGAGCGTATTCATTCAAAAAGAAGACGTTGGTGGTGACTATGCAATTATCTACAACACATTAAACAAGGACACTTCTAACTCTGAGTTAGAGGCGGTTCAACATATTTACAAGCAGTTACGTGGTGCAGACGCTCCAGATAACGAGACTGCTCGTGGTATCATTGACAAATTATTCTTCTCTGACAAGCGTTATGATTTAGGTGAAGTTGGTCGTTACAAAATCAACAAAAAATTAGGTCATGACTTAACACAAGAAAAGAAAGTATTGACTAAAAATGATATCATTGAAATCATTAAGTACTTAGTACGTTTAACAAATGCGAAAGCAGAGATTGATGATATCGATCACTTAAGCAATCGTCGTATTCGTACAGTAGGAGAGCAATTATATGCTCAATTCGGTGTAGGTTTAGCGCGTATGGCGCGTACTATCCGTGAGCGTATGAACGTGCGTGATAACGAGGTATTCACTCCAGTTGATTTGATCAATGCGAGAACATTATCTTCTGTTATCAATTCATTCTTCGGAACTTCTCAGTTATCTCAATTCTTAGACCAAACAAATCCATTGAGTGAAATCACGCATAAGCGTCGTGTTTCCGCATTAGGACCCGGCGGTTTAAGTCGTGAGCGTGCTGGTTTCGAAGTACGTGACGTACACTATTCTCACTACGGTCGTCTTTGTACAATTGAAACACCAGAAGGACCAAACATTGGTTTGATTTCTACTTTGTGTGTACATGCAAAGATCAACGATATGGGCTTTATTGAAACTCCATACCGTAAAGTAGAGAATGGTAAAGTAAACTTAAAAACATTAACTTATTTAAGTGCTGAGGAAGAAGATAGTGCAAGAATTGCACAGTCTAACTCTCCATTAAATGAGAAAGGCGAATTTGAATTGAACAAAGTAGTATCTCGTGAAACAGGTGACTTCCCAATTTTAGATAAAGCCGATGTTCAATATATGGACGTTGCTCCAAACCAAATTGTTGGATTGAGTGCGTCTTTAATTCCTTTCTTAGAGCATGATGATGCTAACCGTGCGTTGATGGGATCAAACATGCAACGTCAAGCGGTTCCATTAATTCGTCCAGAAGTACCTATCGTAGGAACTGGATTGGAAGGAAAAGCTGCTCGTGATGCAAGAATTCAAATTCATGCAGAAGGGGATGGTGTTATTGAATTCGTTGATGCAAACGAAATTCATGTTCGTTACAACCGTAATGAAATGGATCGTTTAGTAAGCTTTAACGAAGACTTAATTGTTTACAAATTAACTAAGTTCATAAAAACCAACCAATCAACTTGTATCAACTTAACTCCTTCTGTGAAGAAAGGACAGAAAGTGAAAAAAGGTGATTTCTTAACGGAAGGTTATGCAACTCAAGGTGGTGAAATTGCATTAGGACGTAACTTGCAAGTAGCGTTCATGCCATGGAAAGGATACAACTTTGAGGATGCGATTGTAATTAGTGAAAGAGTAGTACGTGAAGATTTATTTACATCAATCCACATTGATGAATATGAATTAGAAGTACGTGATACAAAATTAGGAGAAGAAGAATTAACTTCTGACATTCCTAACGTATCGGAAGAAGCAACAAAAGATCTTGACGAACATGGTATCATCAGAATTGGTGCTGCTGTGAAAGAAGGAGATATTTTGATTGGTAAAATCACGCCAAAAGGGGAATCAGATCCAACTCCAGAAGAAAAATTATTGCGCGCCATCTTTGGTGACAAAGCGGGTGATGCAAAAGATGCTTCATTGAAAGCTGCTAATGGAACAGAAGGTGTTGTAATTGACAAAAAATTATTTCAACGAGCTAAGAAAGATAAGAGTGGTAAGGTTCGTGAAAAAGCATTGTTAGATAAAGTAGAAAAGCAACACGAAGAAAATGAAACTTCATTAAAAGATTTGTTGATTGAAAAATTACAAACTTTATTAAAGGATCATACTACTCCAGGTGTAGTGAACAATTTTGGTGAAACATTAATTTCTAAAGGAAGCAAATTCAATGCTAAAAACTTAGCAGCAATTGATTACCAAAATGTGAATCCATTAGGATGGACTGGTGACAAGAAAACTGATGATTTAATCAATGTTTTATTACACAACTATAGCATTAAATACAACGAAGAATTAGGTCGTTACAAACGTGAGAAATTCAATATTTCAATCGGTGATGAATTACCTGCAGGTGTATTGAAATTAGCTAAAGTATACTTAGCTGTTAAGCGTAAGTTGAAAGTGGGTGATAAAATGGCGGGTCGTCACGGTAACAAAGGTATTGTTGCTAAAATAGTACGTCAAGAGGATATGCCATTTATGGAAGACGGTACTCCAGTAGATATCGTATTAAACCCATTGGGTGTACCTTCTCGTATGAACTTAGGACAGATCTATGAAACTATCTTAGGATGGACAGGTAAGAAGTTAGGCGTGAAATTTGCTACACCAATTTTTGATGGTGCAAGTACACAACAAATTGAAGATTTGTGTGACGAAGCAGGCATTCCAAATAACGGACATACTTACTTATATGATGGTGAAACAGGAGACAGATTTGACCAAAAAACATCAGTGGGTGTGATCTACATGATTAAATTACACCACATGGTGGATGATAAGATGCATGCACGTTCTATCGGACCATACAGTTTGATTACTCAACAACCATTGGGCGGTAAAGCTCAGTTTGGTGGTCAACGTTTTGGTGAGATGGAGGTATGGGCATTGGAGGCATATGGTGCATCTAATATCTTACAAGAATTATTAACACTTAAATCAGATGATATCATTGGCCGTGCTAAAACGTACGAGGCAATTGTTAAAGGAGAAAATATTCCTAAAGCAGGTATCCCTGAATCTTTCAATGTATTAGTACATGAATTGAGAGGCTTAGGATTAGATTTAAAATTTGATTAATTTTTGTAACAGAAATAATCATCGACTAACACCAAATTCTTAAATAATGTTCCGGTGTAAAAGCCGGAACAAAATGAATAAATAATATGGCATTCAAAAAAGAGAATAGACAACGTCCAGCTTTTTCGCAAATCACGATTAGTTTGGCATCTCCAGATAGTATTTTGGAGAGAAGCTTTGGAGAAGTGTTGAAACCAGAAACCATTAACTACCGTACTTATAAGCCGGAGCGTGATGGTCTTTTCTGTGAGCGTATTTTTGGTCCAGTAAAGGACTACGAGTGTGCTTGTGGAAAATATAAGCGTATCCGTTATAAGGGTATCGTTTGTGATCGTTGTGGTGTAGAAGTAACTGAGAAAAAAGTACGTCGTGAGCGTATGGGTCACATCAAATTGGTGGTGCCTGTAGTACACATTTGGTACTTTAAATCTTTACCAAACAAGATTGGATATTTATTAGGGATGAGTTCTAAGAAATTAGAAACCATTATATATTACGAGCGTTATGTAGTAATCCAACCAGGTATCAAAGATGATATGAAAGTGGGTGACTTATTAACAGAGGAAGAGTACTTAGATTTATTAGATACTTTACCAAAAGACAATCAGTATTTACCTGATGATGATGCGCAAAAGTTTGTTGCTAAAATGGGAGCAGATGCGGTGCATGATTTATTAGGTTTATTAGATTTAGATGAATTAAGTTTCTCTTTACGTAACCAAGCAGCAAACGAAACTTCTCAACAAAGAAAAGCAGATGCTTTAAAGCGTTTGAGTGTTGTTGAATCTTTCCGTGAAGCAAAAACACATATCACTAACCAACCAGAGTGGATGGTGATGAAGTATATTCCTGTTATTCCTCCTGAATTACGTCCATTGGTGCCATTAGATGGTGGCCGTTTTGCGTCTTCAGATTTGAATGACTTATATCGTCGTGTTATTATCCGTAACAACCGTTTAAAGCGTTTGTTGGAAATTAAAGCACCTGAAGTAATCTTACGTAATGAAAAACGTATGTTACAAGAAGCGATCGATTCATTATTCGATAACTCTCGTAAATCTAATGCCGTTAAAGCAGAAGGTGGACGTGCATTAAAATCTTTATCGGATGTATTGAAAGGTAAGCAAGGTCGTTTCCGTCAAAACTTATTAGGTAAGCGTGTGGATTATTCTGGACGTTCTGTAATCGTGGTAGGACCTGAATTAAAAATGCACGAGTGCGGATTACCAAAAGATATGGCTGCTGAATTATTTAAGCCATTTATTATTCGTAAATTAATTGAAAGAGGTATCGTTAAAACAGTGAAGTCTGCTAAGAAATTAGTGGATAAAAAAGAAGCTGTGATTTGGGATATCTTAGAAAATATTTTGAAAGGACATCCAGTAATGTTAAACCGTGCCCCAACATTGCACCGTTTATCAATACAAGCTTTCCAACCTAAATTGGTGGAAGGTAAAGCGATTCAATTACACCCATTAGTTACCTCTGCGTTCAACGCCGATTTCGATGGTGACCAAATGGCGGTGCACGTTCCATTAAGCCACGCGGCTATCTTGGAGGCACAGTTATTGATGTTGTCTTCTCATAACATCTTGAACCCACAAAATGGTACGCCAATCACCCTTCCTTCTCAGGACATGGTGTTAGGTTTATACTATATTACAAAGGGTAAAAAATCAATGGGTGATTTAGTAGTAAGAGGTGAGGGTAAAGCGTTCTACAACTTAGACGAGGTTATCATTGCTTACAACGAAAACATCATTGACTTACATGCAAACATTCGCGTTAAAACAAATGTGCGTGAAAACGGACAATTGGTAAATAAATTAATCGAAACTACAGTGGGTCGCGTGTTGTTCAATCAACATACTCCAAAAGCAGTAGGTTTTGTAAATCAATTGTTAACTAAGAAATCTTTAAGAGATATCATTGGTGACATTATTAAAATCACGGACGTTCCTACAACTGCTAAATTCTTGGATGATATTAAAACATTAGGATTTAGAATGGCGTTCCGTGGTGGTTTATCATTTAACGTAAATGACTTAGTTGTTCCTGAAGCAAGACACCAATTATTGGAGAATGCAAAAGTAGAAGTAGAAGAAGTTTGGGAAAACTACAACATGGGTCTTATTACCAACAACGAGCGTTATAACCAAGTTATTGATATCTGGGGTCGTGTGGATACAAGAATCACAGATACTTTAATTCGTGAAATGGCTACTGATAAGCAAGGTTTCAACTCAGTTTACATGATGTTGGATTCTGGAGCGAGAGGTAGTAAAACACAGGTTAAGCAGTTGGTAGGTATTCGTGGATTGATGGCTAAACCTCGTAAGAGTGGTAGTACAGGATCTGAAGTAATTGAGAATCCAATCTTATCTAACTTTAAAGGTGGATTAAACGTATTGGATTACTTTATCTCAACACACGGTGCGCGTAAGGGTCTTGCGGATACAGCGTTAAAAACGGCAGATGCAGGTTACTTAACACGTCGTTTAGTAGACGTATCTCAAGACGTTGTGATTTCAGAAACAGATTGCGGAACATTACGTGGTATAGCAACAAGTGCATTAAAAGACAACGAAGATATCATTGAACCATTAGCAGATAGAATTGAAGGACGTACTTCATTACATGACGTATTTAATCCAATTACCAACGAATTAATCGTAGCTGCTGGTGAGGAAATTACTATTGACGAAGCGCGTATTATTGAAGATGCTGGTATCGAAACGGTTGAAATTCGTTCCGTATTAACATGTGAAAGCAAGCGTGGTGTTTGTGTTAAATGTTATGGTAGAAACTTAGCAACTGGATATATTACACAAAAAGGAGATGCAGTAGGAATTATCGCTGCACAATCAATTGGTGAGCCAGGAACTCAGTTAACATTACGTACGTTCCACGTGGGTGGTGTTGCCGGTTCATCTTCTGTTGAATCTAGCTTAAACGCTAAGTTTGATGGTACGATCCAATTTGATGGATTACGTACTGTTGAAACTTTAAATAACGAAGGCAACAAAGTTAAAGTGGTTATTGGCCGTACAGGTGAAGTAAGAATTATGGACGTTAAAAACGACCGATTAATGATTACTAATAACGTTCCTTATGGTGCAATACTAGCTGTTAAAGATGGTGCACAAGTTAAAAAAGGAGATGTGATTTGTACTTGGGATCCATTCAACAACGTTATCGTTGCTGAACAAAATGGTAAAATCAAGTTTGAAAATATTACCGAAGGATTTACCTATCGTGATGAAGCGGATGAACAAACAGGTCACCGTGAAAAAGTGGTTATTGAATCTAAGGATAAAACAAGAATCCCTACTATTATCTTAGAAGGTGGAAAAGACAACAAGCACTATAACTTACCAGTAGGTTCACACATTGTTATCGAAGAAGGTGTGGAAGTGAAAGCAGGTCATGTGTTGGTTAAAATTCCAAGAGTATTAGGTAAGTTAAAGGATATCACGGGAGGTTTACCTCGTGTAACTGAATTATTCGAAGCAAGAAATCCAGGTAACCCTGCGATTGTTTGTGAGATTGATGGTATAGTTGCATTTGGTAACATTAAGCGTGGTAACAGAGAAATTATTGTTGAGTCTAAGGATGGTATGGTTAAGAAGTACTTAGTACCATTAACGCGTCAAATCTTGGTACAAGACAGCGATTTCGTAAAAGCAGGTTCTCCATTATCTGATGGTCAAATTGCACCAGCTGATATCTTAGCAATTAGAGGACCCTATGCAGTACAAGAATACGTTGTAAATGAAATTCAAGAGGTTTATCGTTTACAAGGGGTAAGAATCAATGACAAACACATTGAAGTTATTGTGCGTCAAATGATGAAGAAGGTAGAGATTGTAGATGCTGGTGATACTAAATTCTTAGAGGAGGACTTAGAAGATCGTTTTGACTTTATCGAAGAGAATGATAGAATATTTGATAAGAAAGTAGTTACAGAAGCTGGAGAAAGTACTTTATTAAAGCCAGGACAAATTGTAACAGTACGTGAATTAAGAGAAGAGAATTCTATCTTAAGACGTAATGACAAAAAATTAGTAGAGGTTCGTGATGCGAAACCAGCTACTGCACGTCCAGTGTTATTAGGTATTACAAAAGCTTCATTGGGTGTACAAAGCTGGATCTCAGCTGCGTCATTCCAAGAGACTACAAAAGTATTAAGCCAAGCCGCAATTCAAGGTAAGGTAGATATGATGTTAGGCTTGAAAGAGAACGTAATTACAGGTCATTTAATCCCTGCAGGTACTGGTCAAAAAGAATTCGAGAAATTGATCGTAGGAAGCAAGGAAGAATATGAAGTATTGGCTACATCTCGTGAAGCACTAAGCTTTGATGACGAAGATTAATACTATTTAGTATAAAATGTTAAAAAGCAGGAAGTAGTAATATTTCCTGCTTTTTTTATGTTGTTTTTAATTGTAAAATTTAGAATTTTACCTATTTTTATGTATCACTGAAATGATAGTAAGTGTACAATTTTTTATTTAATTAATTATAATGAAATCAATTTCTTGGATTGTAAATGGAGTGTTAGCAGTAGCTGTTATTGTTTTATTTGTTTTGCATTTTAGTACTAATAGCACACCAACTAAAGCGTCTATTAATGATAAAGGAGGTGTAAAAATTGCTTACTTCGAAATTGATTCTATTCAAAATAGTTATGAGTTTTTTAAAGAAGTAAAATCTTCATTGCAAGTGAAGGATATGGAAAATACTAAGCAATTGACGAATTTGAAAAATGAATACATTGCTAAGTATCAAGAACTTCAAAAAAATGCACAATTTTTATCTCAAGCCGAAGTAGCAAGTCGTCAACAGGACTTAGTAAAGGCGGAGAAAAATTATACAGCTAAAGAGCAGCAATTGTCTCAAGAATTACAAGAGGAGAGTTTTAAAAGATTACAGGAAGTTAAAAAGAAGATTGAAGTATTTTTAGCCAACTATAATAAAAATAAAGAGTTCGCATTTATACTTTCTAGCAATGCCGACTTAATGTACTACAAAGACACCACTTATGATATTACAGCTGATATTATAAAAGGGCTGAACGCAGATTACAAGTCAAAAAAATAATATGAATGAATCCCGTTTTTATAACGGGATTTTTTTTAACTTACTATTTCTATAAATATCAATACAACTATGTCAACTACAGAAAATACAGGATTTAAACCCACTTTAGGGGCCTTTGATGCAACTATGATTGTAGCCGGAAGTATGATTGGTTCTGGAATCTTTATTGTGAGTGCCGATATTACGCGAAATGTGGGCTCTGCTGGCTGGTTAGTTGCGGTATGGTTGTTAACGGGCTTTATGACGCTTACTGCTGCTTTAAGTTATGGTGAGCTAAGTGCGATGTTCCCTAAAGCAGGAGGACAGTATGTATATTTAAAAGAGTCTTATAATCCACTCTTAGGTTTTTTATATGGCTGGAGCTTCTTTTCAGTAATTCAAACAGGAACCATTGCAGCGGTAGGGGTTGCTTTTAGTAAATTTGCAGGTTACTTTTTCCCCTCATTGGAAATGACGGATACTAATATTTTATTTCATCTTGGATTTTTAAAAGTATATCCTGCGCAGTTATTATCTATCGCTATCATTATATTATTAACTTTTATTAATACCAAAGGAGTGCAAGGAGGAAAGTTAATTCAAACCACTTTTACTGTAACTAAATTGGCTTCCTTATTTGGACTTATTGGCTTTGGTTTTTTATTAGCATCAAAAGCAAGCATTTGGAATGCCAATTGGCAGGATGCATGGAGTATGAAAAATATTGCAGCAGATGGTGCAACAACTCCCATTTTTGGAGTGGCCATTTTAGGTGCTATTGCTGCTAGTATGGTAGGGTCTATTTTTAGTAGCGATGCTTGGAACAATGTTACCTTTATAGCAGGGGAAATTAAAAATCCCAAACGCAATATTGGATTAAGTTTATTCTTAGGTACATTAATTGTAACTGTGATTTATATTTCTGCTAATTTAATGTACTTAAGTGTTTTGCCTTTAAATCAAATTGCAAATGCACCTGCAGATAGAGTAGCCGTAGCAGCATCCAATGTAATTTTTGGAAACATTGGTACCTATGTAATTGCAGTGATGATTATGATTTCAACTTTTGGATGTAACAATGGATTAATCCTTGCTGGCGCTAGGGTTTATTATACGATGGCACAGGATGGATTGTTCTTTAAAAAAGCAGGGACATTAAATAAAAATGCAGTACCTGCTTGGGCATTATGGGCACAATGCATTGTTGCCGGTTTATTGTGTTTAAGTGGAAAATATGGCGATTTATTAGATATGGTTTCATTCATTGTAGTGATATTTTATATTTTAACCATTATTGGAATTTTTATTCTCCGTAAAAAGCGTCCAGAAATGGAACGTCCATATAAGGCTTTTGGATACCCAATTTTGCCCGCTATTTATATATTAATGGGAACCACTTTTTGTGTGTTATTGATTATTTACAAGCCTAATTTTACTTGGCCTGGTTTAATTATCACGCTCATTGGTATACCTTTGTACTATATCGCATTGCGTAATCAAAAAACGGAAGGGTAGTTATGATGGATCAACAAGCTTTTGAAAAATTATTTGGATCATTTGACCATACTAAAATAGGGGTGGTAGGAGATATTATGTTGGATACTTATTGGTGGGGTTCTGTGGATAGAATTTCACCCGAAGCGCCAGTACCCATTGTATCACTACAAAGAAAAGAAACGCGCGTAGGTGGCGCTGCAAATGTTGCTTTAAACCTACGTTCATTGGGAGCGCCAACTACTTTATTTGCAGTAATTGGAAAAGATGCCGAAGGGCAGGAGTTAAAAAAACTATTGAAAGAAGAAGGCATTAATACCAATTATATTCATGAGAGTTTAGCGCGTGTTACTACTAATAAGGTGCGCGTAATGGGACGCAATCAACAAATGATGCGCTTGGATCATGAGCACACCAATGACATTAGTGATATTGAGTCTGAGCAATTATTGGCTAATTTTTATGCTTTTGTAAAAGCAGAAAAACCTTCCTTAATCATTTTAGAAGATTATAATAAAGGAGTGCTTACTCCTAAAGTAATTGCTGCAGTAATTGCACATTGTAATGAGAACGGTATTCCAACAGCAGTGGATCCTAAACAAAAAAACTTTTTAGCTTATCAAGGCTGTACCATTTTTAAACCCAATTTAAAGGAGGTTAAAGAAGGATTAAAAATAGAAATTCCATCTATCGGTACGGCTAGCTTAACCAGTGTACACGAGGCTTTAAAAGCACATTTGCAACATGCCATTTCTTTTATTACTTTATCGGAACATGGAGTTTATTTTGGAAAAGAGTCCACCCATAAATTAATTCCTACACATATCCGAAATATTGCAGATGTGAGTGGAGCTGGGGATACAGTAATTGCGGTAGCTAGTTTAACTTATGCAAGTACTAAAGATATGGAGTTGGCTGCAGAGTTAGCTAATATAGCAGGAGGGTTGGTTTGTGAGTTAGTGGGCACTGCTCCAATAAATAAAGAAATTTTAGAGGCAGAAGTAAAAAAGGTATTAGTAAAATAGATAAACATGTATTCAAAAAAAATAGCAATTATAGTGGCCGGTGGCACTGGACAAAGAATGGGATCAGTTGTGCCTAAACAGTTTTTAGAAATTCAGGGCAAGCCTATTTTATTACATACCATAGATCAATTTGTTGTTGCATTTTCTGATATACAATTAGTAGTTGTTTTGCCTGAAGCGTACATTAATGAGGGCAAGGCCTTATTGACCAAAAATGGGTTTACAAAAAATATAGTATTTGTTGCCGGTGGAGAAACCCGCTTTCAATCAGTTAAAAATGGATTAGCGCAAGTAACCGAATCATCCATTGTTTTTGTGCATGATGCCGTAAGATGCTTATTGACACCCGCTTTAATTCAACGTTGTTATCAACAAGCTTTGGAAAATGGATCAGCTATTCCTGCAGTAAGTTCAACAGACACGGTGCGATTATTAAAAGGGGATAAGAATGAGTTATTTGATAGAGAAAATGTAATGCTTATTCAAACTCCTCAAACCTTTCAGTCTGACTTATTATTAAGTGCATTTAATCAAAATTTTGAGCCTTCCTTTACCGATGAAGCTAATGTTGTAGAAGCAAGTGGTACACCTGTGTATTTAGTAGATGGGGAATTTGAAAATATCAAAATTACAAGACCATTAGATCTTGCCATTGCAGAATACATTTTAGCAAAAAGGTTTGCTTAAATGATTGTAATAATTAAAGATGGAGTCATTATTAATCTTCATCAAAATCTAGAGCATACTCCGATCCGTCTTCTTTTGGTGGCTTAGCATCTTCTACAGGAGCTTGTCTTAACACAGAAGTGCTTTTATTTATTTTATCTAAAATTTGATGAGCCACTTCCATAGCTAAAAAACCATCAATCTCACTTACCACTGTTTGCTCGTCTTTAATAATAGCATTTACAAAGCTGGTTAATTCCGCTTTAATAGCATTGCCATCTTCAATTACAGGAGTTGAAATAGAAATGGTTTTCTTTCCTTGATGTGTATCAATATCAAAAGAGAAGCTATCTTCCTCGTCGGGTTGTTTTAACTTGATAATTTCCGTTGTTTTCTCTAAAAAGTCAATACCTATATAAGCGTCTTTTTGGAAGAGGCGAATTTTACGCATTTTTTTCATGCTAATTCTGCTGCTAGTTAAATTGGCAACACAACCATTGTTAAATTCAATTCGCACATTGGCAATATCTGGGGTATCTGTTAATACTGCTACACCACTTGCCGATATACTTTTTACATCACTTTTAACGATACTTAAAATAATGTCAATGTCGTGAATCATTAAATCCAAAATAACACTCACTTCTGTACCTCTTGGATTAAACTGAGCCAAACGATGAACTTCAATAAATAATGGGTTTAGAGAAGCATTTTTTAATGAGGTATACGCTGGATTAAATCTTTCAACATGTCCAACTTGTAATTTTACATTGGCTTCTTTTACCATTTCAACAATGGCTTTTCCTTCCTCGATGGTATTTGCCATTGGTTTTTCAACAAACACATGCTTGCCCGTCTTAATGGCCATTTCACAAACAGGAAAGTGTAAATGCGTAGGGGTGACAACATCAATAATATCGGATGCAGCAATTAAAGCTTCCTCGTCCATATAGCGAGGAATGCCATATTTTTCTTCCACTTCTTTAGCATTATCATTACTTGGATCAAAAAAACCAATGACTTTAACCTCAGGAATCTCCATCCAGTTATTTAAATGGTATTTCCCAAGATGCCCCACACCAAACACCCCAACTTTAAGCATAATCAAATATTTGTCCCCCAAAGTTACATGATAAGGCATTGAAATAGAGGTCATTTGAAAGGTTGTGGAAAATTGGCCAAATGCTGTTGATACGAGCCTATTTAGTACCTTTAAAGTATAATTAATACCATAATTAATGCATCAGAATATCAAAAATTTATATGCTATTGTGAATAAGCCCACTCGAAAGGTAATTGGCTTAATGAGTGGTACATCAATGGATGGCTTGGATATTGCATTATGTGAAATTTCGGGAGCAGGTAGTAGTTTACAATTAAAATTGATTCAAGCTGCAACGGTTAGTTATAAAGAGGATGCAAGACAAAATATACTTTCAATTTTTTCAAAAGAAACGGTTTCATTAGAAAAGCTTTGTTTAATTCATCCTTGGCTTGGGAAATTACATGCAAAAATGATTTTGGAAACATTGAAATCATGGGGTATTTCACCTACTGAAATTGATTTAATAGCAAGCCATGGACAAACTATTTATCATGCTCCAAAATCATTGCATCCCAATGATTCATTTGGTTCAGCAACATTACAAATAGGGGAGGCAGATCATATTGCTGTTGACACAGGCATCATTACTGTCAGCGACTTTAGACAAAAACATATTGCAGCAGGAGGCGAAGGCGCTCCTTTGTCAGTATATGGAGACTATATGTTGTTTGCAAGTAAAACAGAAAATAGAATTTTATTAAATATTGGAGGCATTTCAAATTTCACTTATTTGCCTGCTGGTTCAAATTTAAATACGATCCTTTCCTCTGATACTGGGCCGGGCAATACTATAATGGATGCATATATGCGCGCGCATTTTAATCAGGCTTATGATAAAGATGCAGCAATTGCTAAAAAAGGAGTAGTACACCAAGAATTATTAAATGCTTTAAAAGCGAATGCATTTTTTAGCTTGCCTTTTCCAAAAACAGTAGGTCCTGAATTATTTAATTTGGAGTATTTAAAACAAGCTCAAATACAATCTAATACCACTAACCTTGCTAAGGAAGTTATTGTAGCTACACTCAATTTATTTACAGCTGAAACCATTGCAGAAGCGATAATGCAGGTAATTGGAAACCTTCAAGATGTAAGTAGTATGAATGTATTGTATATTAGTGGAGGCGGCATGCATAATCCAATATTATTAGCGCACTTAAGCAACTTATTAGCTGGTATCAAAGTATTGTCATTGGATGAATTGGGTTTTAATCCGGATGCGAAAGAAGCTATTTTATTTGCTTTATTAGCCAATGAGGCCGTTGCTGGGGAAGCGATGCAAATAGGAGGGAATGCTACTAAAAAACCTATCACTATGGGAAAGATAAGTTTCCCTGATTAAAGTAAATAGGATTAAATATTCGACATAAAACTTATTTATAATTTTCTACCCCTTTTTTTACAGATCCATATTGTTTTAATAATGCTTCGGCTACAGTAGGGTCAACTATATTTGTTTGTTGCATAATCATTTGAATACCTCTTTCAATTAACTTTTTATTAGTTAACTGCATGTTCACCATTTTATTTCCTTCAATACGACCTAACTTAATCATCACTGAAGTAGAAATCATATTTAAAATTAATTTTTGAGCAGTACCACTTTTCATTCTTGTACTACCTGTAATAAATTCTGGTCCAAGATCTACCTCAATTGGATAATTAGCATATTTTGAAATAGGGCTATCAAAATTGCAACTAATGCTTCCAGTAATTATGCCGTTTTCCTGACATGTTTTTAAGCCGGCTTCCACATAAGGAGTGGTGCCACTTGCAGCAATGCCAATCACCACATCTTGTTTACTTATTGCAAATGATTGTAAATCCAACCATGCTTGATGTGTATTGTCTTCGGCATTTTCTACTGCATGAAACATAGCTTGATTTCCTCCTGCAATAATTGCTATCACAAGGTCTTCGGGAACACCATAAGTTGGAGGGCATTCACTTGCATCCACAATGGCTAATCTTCCACTAGTGCCTGCGCCAATATAAAATAATCTTCCACCATTAAGAAGTTGTTGAGCTGTAGCATTAATAAGGGGTTCAATTTGATGAATACTTTTTTGAACTGCTATAGCTACTTTTTGATCTTCGTTATTAATATTGGTAAGGATTTCCAATGTTGACATTTTATCAATGTCTTGGTACAATGAATCCGCCTCGGTTGTTCTTTTATCTTTAGACATTTTTTGATAGTTGTTGTAATGCTTCCACAAGATGATCTAATTCCTTTGTAGTGGTATATAAATTTGGACAAATTCTACAGCCTCTTACATTTGCATAATCAATTGCTACGGTGAATATTTGATGTTCTTTTAATAATCTTTTTGCTAAATCAGCAGGATCAATACCTTCTACACCCACATTCGCTATGGCACAACTTCGTTTTGGATCAGCAGGGGTATTTACTACAATTTTAGGTAGGTTCCTTACTTTAGTTGTCCAATAATTTTGTAAGAAACGTAAGCGGGCTTCTTTTCTTTCAGCACCCATCATTTCATAGTAATCAATGGAATCATTAATCGTTAAATCGGTGTGTACTGGATGTGTTCCTGTGTGATTTAAACGTGTAATTTTATTTTTATCTTTCTCTCCATCAGCTAGTAATGGCCATACTTTAGCAGCATTGCCTTTGCGTACATAAAGCATGCCAGCACCTAGAGGAGTGCTCAGCCATTTATGTAAAGCAGTAGCATAATAATCACATCCAAGTTCGTCAATGGTAAATTTAAAATGTGCAAATGCATGCGCCCCATCCACAATTACTTGAACTTTTTTTGCATGAGCCATTTCACATATTTTTTTAATAGGTAAAATTTGTCCCGAAATATTAATCATGTGACTAACTAATATGGCCTTTGTTTTTGAAGTAATTGCTTGCTCATATAATTGTACAATTTCTTCGTCATTTTTTGGATGATTTGGAACGGATAGCATTATTCTTTTCACACCATAACGGTCCTGTACTTGTTCAAACATATCCAACATGGCACCATAATCCTGATAAGCCATAATCGCTTCGTCTCCTTGTTTCCAATCTAAGCCTCCAATCACTAGGTCTAACGCTTCGGTGGTATTTCTTGTAATAATTAATTCATCAGCCCCGCAGCCAGCAAGCTTTGCTAGTCTTTCCGTAATTTTTTTCTTGTTTTCAAATTGCACAGTTCGCATGTAGTAGGAGCCTTGCAAATTCACTTCTTTTATATGTTCAATATATTTATTAAGAAGGGGTTGAGGCAAGAAATTATAATATCCGTTTTCTAAATTTATATAATCAGGTTTGAGTAAATATTGAGCCCTAATCTGCTCCCAAAAATCTTCATCGCTAGCAAGCTCATTTGCAGTTAAAGAAGCTTTATTTTCAAAAGCCTTAGCAAATGCTTTAATGCCTAATGGGGCGCCTAAGCTGGTAAGCATAATGTTTTTTAAGAATTGTCTTTTATGCATAAGTCTTATATATTGTACTAAGTTAATACATGTGCATTAAAAAAGGTATTTTGTATCCCTTTCATTTAAACTATTTGCTGTTTTAATTGTCTTATTTTTTGGTAAATTTGCCCCAATCTAAAAATAAGTCTTATAAAACAGTTCCTTTTAATATTATTATTCTTAGTCTTAGTCATTATTCAATTAGAATCAATAGGACAAGTAAATGATACGTCTTTTGAAAAGAAAATCGCCAAAAAGGAAGTGCATATTGAAGCATTAGTCGGCAAGGATTTAACGGATGTAGTGTCTCATTTGTTTCATAAAAACAAAGCCAATAAATTAGATACTTTACATAATCCTCGTAAATACAACTATTCGATTGTACCTGCTGCTGGATACACTTTACAAACAGGTTTCGCTGGCATAGTGAGTGCCAATTTAGGTTTTTATAATTATGAAGAAAATGATGCGAAACTTTCTAATATTGCTTCCAGTATAACTTACTCAGAATACAATCAAGTTATATTGCCCTTAAATGCTAACATTTGGTTTAATAAGGGCAATTATAATTTTGTTTCAGACAATAGGTATATTTCGTATCCATCCAGTATTTATGGATTGGGCGGAAGAACAGACCCAAATAAAGCAAGAACAATTAATTTTTCGGGATTAAAATTGCATAATAAATTAGTTAAAAGTTTTTCTACTAACTGGTTAGCAGGCCTTGGATTATATTATGATCAGTTTTGGGACATTTCGGTATTAGATCCTACCACCAAAAAAATTAGTACTTTAATTCAAAAAGAGTTAGGAAAATCAGAGACGGCTGTAGGGCCGATTGCAGATATTTTATATGATTCTAGAACCAATCAAATAAATCCTGATAAAGGAACTTTCTTTACTCTTTTATATCGTTATAATGCCACACAGTTAGGAAGTGATAATGATTGGCAGTCCTTAATTATTGATACCAGAAAGTATTTTAAATTTCCAGAAAACTCACAAAATATTTTAGCATTTTGGAATTTAGAATGGCTTACCTTAAGTGGTAAAATCCCTTATTTAATTATGCCTTCTACGGGTTGGGATGATCAATACAATTCGGGTAGGGGTTATATACAAAGTCGTTTTAGAGGCAGAAATATGTCTTATCTAGAATCCGAATATCGTTTTCAAATTTCAAGAAATGGTTTATTTGGAGGCGTTGTTTTTGCGAATGTGCAATCCTATTCAGGAGATTTATCATCCACTTATGCTACATTATTGCCTGGTTATGGTGCCGGCCTTAGATTTAAAATTAACAAACATTCAAGAACAAATATTTGTCTTGATTATGGAATTGGAAAGAATGGTTCAGGTGGATTTTATGTAAATCTTGGAGAAGTATTTTAATTTTCTTTTTTTAAACTTGTTATTCACTAGCTAGTTTAAATTGATACCAATTTATTATTTGTTTGCTCGCATTATAGCTGCCACCTCGGCTCATACCGCCACCACGCATTCCGCCACCACCCATTCCACCACCACCCATTCCGCCTCGACCACCGCCCATTCCACCGCCACCCATACCGCCACGACCACCACCCATTCCACCGCCTCTCATGCCTCCGCCCATTCCTTCGCCTCCGCTTCGGTAATTTCCGTTTTCTCCGCTACTATTAGGTCTAGCTCCACCCCCTGCAAAATTATTTATAATAATTCCAACACTAATACTTGGCGTTTTTTTGAAATTGATAGGGGTGGCAATTACATTTTTTATTGGAACAATTGCTTCAAAAACTAAATTATTGTATTTGTCAAAATTCATTCCAACTTTAAAATGACTGGTATCTTTTAAATCATAAATTCTATTTTCCATATTCATAAAACCTATTGTGCTAAATATATCAGCATCAAGCATCATTTTCTGTTTTATTGAATTAGGGTCCGTATTCTTATTTTCATTTCTTACTCTTGGGCCAGCTTCCATTGGATCTTTATAGGGATATACTAATGCAATATCAGTTGATTTATTACCTTTTGGATCAAAACATATTTTTAATCCTGCCCTTAAAATACTCATTTGAGTTTGTTGATTATTGGTAGCAACACTTATATAGAAGTTTTCCTTGTCATTGGTAATTGAATATTGTAAAGCGCCTTCTTCACTACCAAAACGCAAAGGTAATCCCCAGTCGCTCGCATCTCCGTCTGCAATGATAGTTTCATTTTGGTACTTACCAATTTCATATTGTTTAGGGCTGCAATTTGAAAACAATAGTATAGTAAAGAATAGACTTGATAAATAAATTGAAATACGCATTTTGTATATTTTGTACAAAATTAGACATTGTTTTAATGGATAGGTTTAAATCAAATCATTTTTCACAAAACCTTATCAATATCAGCGCATATGTATGTCAGCAACTTAATATTTACTTAAAATTTTATAATAAGAAAAAATGTATTTTTGACTAAATTATTTACTTTGAAATTGCTTAGGTCCAATATAGATGCTCTTTTGGCTGCTTTTGTTGGCGGCTTAATAGTAGTCCTATTATCAATACACAGTGGCTTGGGTATTTCACCTGACTCAATTTATTATTTAAGTACAGCGGATAGCATCATAGCGGGAAAGGGGTTCTATCAATTTGATGGAAAACCATTTGTAATGTTTCCTGTTGGTTATCCCATTTTATTGTCCATTTTAAAAGGAATTTTCGGAAGTACTCTTTTAAAAATGATACCCTTTTTTAATGCAATGTTATTCGGGCTTACCATTTTTATAGCAGGTATTATTTTGGAAAAAACGAATCACTCAAAATGGTTAAAGTGGATAGTTTTATTTATAATAGCATTAAGCCCTAGTTTATTAGAAATTTATACCATGCTATGGTCCGAAACTTTATTTATCACAGAGATTGTATTATTTATTTATTTCGGAAAAATATACTTTGAAAAATATACCTTAAAGTCTTTAGTTATTACCGCAGTTGTTTCTGCAATAGCAGCTGATACAAGGTTGGCGGGTGTTACAGTAATTGCTACAGGTGGTTTATTAATACTCATGTCTCCTGAATTAAAATGGGGAAAAAAGTTTCAGCATTCAATTATATATGGTACAATTTCAATTTCGCTTTTTGTAATTAACTTAATTAGAAATGCTTTATTAACTCAAACTTTAACAGGGAATAGACAAAAAGGGGTCACCCCTTTTTTAGAAAATTTAAAATACTACGGATTGGTATTAACTAATTGGCTACCCTTCACAAAATGGGTAAGTGCGCTACCAACGGTTATTGCATTAATATTTTTATCCATTTTAATAGTTGTTTTTTTATACAGATTTTTTAAATCAAAAGAGCAACATCATTATGAAAAAATTGCGGTAGTTTTTACGTTAATATATTCCATTTTCATGTTGACGGTGGCTACTGTTTCCAGATTTGAAACCATCAACAATCGATTGCTAGCTCCTTTTTATATACCCTGTGTTTTAACCATTAGTTTTTATGTAGCAAGTTTTTTTAAAATTGTAAAATCGGGTATTTCTAAAGTTGCTTTAATAAGCCTAACTGCATTAATTCTGGTCGTTTTAATTTTTCAATATAGCCAAGTTATACGAGCAAGCTATTTTGAAAATAAGGAAGGTGGAATTGGTGGCTACAGCGATGATGATTGGTTTATTAGTAGCGGGCTATTAAATTATTTAAAAGCCAATCCTTCTTTTTTCATAGTAGATAAGCCAATATACTCCAATGCGGCCCATGCTGTTTATTTTAAAACAAATCAATCGGTACAAATTTTGCCCGAAAGGAAGTATACTCATTTGGTTACAGAGTTCAATAATAAACCTGCTCAAATCCTAATTTGGTTCAACAATGAGGATAATCGGGAAGTATTGACATTACAGGAAGTGGCTGGTACTAAAAATTTGCAAATAATTGGCAAATTTAACGATGGGGTAATCTATCTATGTACATCAAAATAAGCTTATTTTTGTACTAATCTATGGATCAAAATCAGCAAATATTTCAGTCTCCGAATAAATCAAGATGGCAAAGAACAAAATGGATATTACGTTCTTTATTATTCTTGTTACCCATATTTGGAATCATAGTATATGTTGGAATTTATCAGATGAATAAAAATCAGCCTGATATTCCATTAGAGGGTACGGCTATTAAAAAAGTGTTAACGGATACCTCGGATAATTATAGAGAAAGCAGATTGGAGCGAGAGTATAAAGGTTTTAAAAAAGCAATTGGAAATAAATGGGCAAAAGGGCAGGGTTGTGGCCAAGCAACTAATAAGCCCTTGGACTTATCTACCTCTAATTATTTTAGTGATTCTTTAGGCATCAGAGCAGGCTTTTATGTAAACTGGGATGCTGCACAATCTTTTAGCTCTTTACAAAGGAATGTGAAACATTTAAATTTAATTATTCCAGAGTGGTTGTTTATTGATCCCAATACCGATCAGTTGTATAATACCATTGATCCTAAAGCATTAAAAATAATGCAAGATGCGGGAGTTAAGATCATGCCATTGTTGACTAATAACTATAAAACTTTATTTAGAGGGGAGACGGTAAGAAGAATTTTAAGTAGTCCTGCGAAAAAACAAAAATTAATCAATGATATTATTGCAGTTTTAAAGCAATACAATTTTATTGGCGTCAATATTGACTTTGAGGAAATTATGATGGATTCGGATAAGCCATTGGTTGAATTTCAGAAACAATTATATCAGCAATTGCATGCACAAAAGTTTTTAGTATCTCAGGACGTAATTCCATTTAATGATGAGTATAATTTTAAGGCACTAAGCAATTATAATGACTATCTAATACTAATGGCTTACGACCAGCATCATGCTGAAACAAAGCCTGGACCAAATAGTTCTCAAAAATGGATTGAAGCCGCAGTTATTGATATGACAAGCAAGTTGCCTGCTAATAAAATTATTCTTGCCATTCCTGCATTCGGTCATGATTGGCAGTTAGATAAAAAAAATAAGGTTACAAAGTCCACTGATGTTACCTATCAGCAAGCTATTGCAAATGCTAAAAATAGTGACGCAACTATTGATTTTGATAATGACTCCTATAATTTAGATTATCAATATTATGATAGTGAAAATCAATTACATCAGGTTTATTTTGTAGATGCTGCTACTAATTTTAATTCAATTCGTTTTGCAACCGAAGTAAATTTAGCGGGGACTACATTATGGAGATTAGGTGGTGAGGATATAAGGCTTTGGTCTTTTTATGATAAGTCCATGACCAAAGCTGCATTAAAAAAGTTTGACTTTATTGGATTCAATACCATTAAAGCAGGAAGTGCTCCTGATTTTGTTGGAGAGGGCGAGGTGTTAGACATTATCGCTTCTCCTAAAGATGGATATATCCGGAGCGAAGTAGATACTTTATCCATGCTTATTAGTGAAGAGTATTACGATAAACTTCCTTCCACCTATGTTATTCGTAGGTTTGGTGCAACGCCAAAGAAAAAGTTGGTATTAACTTTTGACGATGGACCTGACCCGGTTTACACAAAACAAATTTTAGATACCCTTGCATTTTACCATGTACCTGCAACATTTTTTGTAGTGGGCTATCAGGCTGAAAACAATATTCCTCTTGTAAAAAGAATTTTTAGAGAAGGGCATGAAATAGGCAACCACACATTCACGCACCAGGACATGAGTATTATTAGTAAGCAGCGAGCAGGCCTTGAAATGGATGCTACTCGTTTATTAATTGAGTGTATTACAGGGCATAGTACCATATTATTTAGAGCACCTTATAATGCGGATAGTGAGCCAGGTAAATATGAGGAGCTTGCGCCCATTGCTTTAAGTAGACAAAAAAACTATATCACGGTTGGGGAAAGTATTGACCCAGAGGATTGGCAAATCCCAATTAATGAATATCGCAATGACACCATTTTTGACAGAGTCGTTAAAATTTATCAAAATAAAATAAATACAGGAAACCCAGAGGACACATCCATTGCAGGAAGTATTATTTTATTACACGATGCAGGTGGAAATAGAGAAAACACTGTAAATGCTACAGGAAAAATTATTAGGTATTTTAGAGAACAAGGATATAGTTTCACAACAGTTGCAGATTTACTTGGCAAAAAACCGGAGGATGTAATGCCAACGATTCCAAAAGGGAAGGAATATTTTTGGTTACAGATTAATTATTTCTTGGCCGAGTCGGCTTATTTAGGAGGCACTTTCTTTTTTGCATTGTTCATGATTTTCTTAGGGCTTAGTACCATTCGAATTTTAATAATTGGTGTCATGTCCATTTTAGAACGAAAGAAAAAAGGAGAGTTGACTAAAATTGAGGATACATTATACAAACCTTTTGTTTCCGTTATTGTACCTGCATACAATGAGGAAGTAAATGCAGTTTCCTCTTTACATAATTTATTAAAATGTGATTATCCCGATTTTGAAATCATATTTGTAGATGATGGTAGTAAGGATAAAACATTTGAAATTGTAAAAGCTGCATTTGAAAACAATCCTTTAGTAAAAGTATTTACAAAACAAAATGGAGGAAAAGCATCTGCTTTACAATATGGTATTGGGCAATCTCATGCTGACTATGTTATATGTATTGATGCAGATACTAAATTAGCTACTGATGCAGTTTCAAAATTGATGCGTAATTTCTTGAACCCAATTTACAATAATGGGCAAGAAGTAGGTGCAGTTGCAGGTTCTGTAATTGTTGGTAATGAAGTAAACCTGTTAACTAAATGGCAAAGTATTGAATACATAACTAGCCAAAACTTTGATCGAAAAGGGTTTGCTTATTTAAATTCAATTACAGTTATCCCTGGTGCTATTGGAGCATTCAAAAAGGATGCTTTAATAGCATCGGGAGGCTTTACTACGGATACTTTAGCTGAGGATTGCGATATAACCATGCGTATTATTAAAGCAGGATATATTGTTGCAAATGAGCCAAAAGCGTATGCATATACCGAAGTGCCAGAGCATTTAAAACAATTCTTAAAACAAAGAGTAAGATGGAGTTTTGGTGTAATGCAAACTTTTTGGAAGCATAAGGATTTAATGTTTAGCAATAGAAGTAAATCATTAGGATGGGTTGCACTACCGGATATGTTGTTGTTTAAATACATCATACCATTTTTTTCTCCAATAGCAGACTTTTTAATGATTATTGCTTTAATTACTCATAATGGCGGAAAAATTGCTTTCTACTTCCTAATATATGTAGTAGTTGATGCCCTAATTGCTTCGATTGCCTTTGCATTTGAAAGAGAGAATCCTGCTAAATTAATATGGCTAATTCCACAACGACTTATTTATAGATGGCTAATGATGTATGTATTTTTTAAAGCCATCAAGCGTGCTATTAAAGGTGAATTGCAAGAGTGGGGTGTACTTAAGCGAACAGGTAATGTAAAAGAAATATAATCTAGTATATTATTTTACATCCATCTTAATTTGCTGGTAAACTGGGATTCCTTTATTGCTTATTCCTTGTATTGATATTAAAAAGTTCCCTTTTAAATCGGAAGTAAAAAAGCTAATTTGCTTTGTTTCGTTTCCTTTAATAGAAATTGTAGGATTCCAATATAAAAGGTGTCTAAAGTCGGGTAATCTGTTTTCAATTTCATTTTGAGTATCATAAACTGGAGCAGCAAATATCCTATTGGCTTGAAGTCCTTTATAGTCCAAAACAATTGAACTAGGGTCTAATTCATAGCCTTCCATTTTACCTTCATAAGTGGTGAAATTTATAATTCCATTGTATTTGTTATTTCCGTCATAATATAGCCTTGAAACTACTTCAAGTTTTCTGATTTTTAATGGGTCGTAAGTAAGAAATTTATTTACATCATTTATTTTAACACCATCTAAAAGTAATAAAGGCTTTTCTTTAAAAAACTGTTTAGTTGCTTCATCGTAAACTGATAATTTAAATTTACCATCTGATTTTGTTAAGGATAAAGGCGTCACATATTCCCTAATAACTTCTTCAAGGGTTGCAAATCTGGAATAATTATCAAGTAAGTAAACTCTGTCTGCTTTACCATAAAATGCAGTACTATCCGCAATTATAGGATTGAATTGGTTTGTCAAACCAGCGTTATAATAATTTTGAACTTGAATATCCCTGTAATTATTATTCAATTCAATTTTATTCAAATTTTCATTAAATAGGTTTGTATTTTTAGAATTATTACGCTCAACATAAAATGGATTTTCTAAAGTGAATTTGGATTTATGATAAGGACTGTCTACTTGTAATATTATTTGCCCATCATTGTATATTTTTTTAAACTCAAATACACCAACACCATTTTGATTAATACTTGTTCCTTTGTTTTGAGTAAACTTACTTGGATAAGATATGGAAGCTGTTATTTCATTGTTTTTGTTACTGGTTAGTCCTTTATCAAGTTTACCTATAATGATATTACCTGCGATTTCTGGAATATAATGAAATAGGGGTGGTTCATTTGCAAGCACTTGTTCCCAATTAAATTTCCTCCAACCATTGGTAAGCATTAAATTATCCATTTCTAAGAAACGGGTAAGGCGAGTGGTGTCAAAATATTTGAAAGGCTGTTCAATTTTTTCGGACAAGTCGGATTGCAACCATACATAATTTTGAATATTTGTTTCGTTGATGCCTTGTAAAGAATCTATTTTATAAACTGACATCGATAAATTAAGTTGGTCGTTTAGTGCATTATTTGATCCTTGTAATTTTAAATTCACTTTTTCTCTTGATCTAAGTTGGTTCACTTCGGTATTAGCTTGAATCAAATTGGTATTTTTAGGGAAATTGAATACCAGTCGTTCACTCACGGGCCTTTTGCTGCTATCAAAAAGAGTAATGCTATTAATTCCTTCACCTAAATCTGCATTATTTATAACAATATCACTATTTTTTCTATTTATTGTAAAAGCCTTTTTTAGGATTCCTCTTGTATGTATTAATAAGAAGACATTTGCGTTTTCATTCATATTATTGAAGACTCCAATGTGAATTTGATTGTTAATTTTATCTTCAGTGATTGCTAGATGATAGCCTTTTTCTTGAATGCCTGTAATTTCTTTTACATTTTCAATACCATTGCTAGCTATTGTTTTTAAATTATATTGATGTCCCAATTTTGGAATGAAAATAAAACTTCCAATTCCATCATCACTGGAACTAAATGTGGTTAAAGTATCTTTTTTATCCTCAATTAGCCATCCTTTACTTGCTAGTCCTTTCCCGTTTTCTTTAATCAGTTTTATTCCAACTTTATTTTCTATGCCGTTTATCAAACTGCCACTTTCAGGGTATATTGACAATAAATTTGTTTTATTATTAGGCTCAATATTTTTTAATGGAATTTGAGTATTGATAATTTTTATAGGTTTTGAAAAGAAAAATTGAGCATCAAAATTCTTCATCCAATTGGTGTAAGCCCTCATGGTATAATTTCCACTAGTTAAGTTATTGGGTATTGCTATTGATCCATTGCCCATCCCATTTACCATATTAACTTTTTCTTGAATCACAGGTTGGTATTGATCGTCCAGAATTTCTACATAACAAATAGTACTTATGTTTAGGGGTGTATTAAAAAGTCCTTCCAAACTATAAATTTTAAACCAACACATTTCATTGTTCAAATAAGTATTCTTATCGGTATGTACATATATTTTTTCAAAAAGATGTTTTGAGGCGTAGGTTGTAAGTTTATTTTGCAGCTCAATATTTTGTACATCCTGAGCATATATTTTGCTTGAAGCAAATAATAAGCAAACTATGAATAAATATATTATCTGTTTTTTCATTGATTTTATCTTATTTATGGCCAAAAGCTTGGTTTAATATTGGAACCCCTTAGTCGGCAATCCACACATTCAGGTGGAGCAGCAAAAAAGCTTATAATAGCACCAGTCATTGGATTTGTTTCGGGATAGGTTGGTAATAAGTATAAACCATGTATTTGAATACTATCACTATTATTAGTAATTCTTATTTCATTGCATCCTTGATAATAATTCCAATCAGGAACTTGGTTTCTATTTATGAAAATTCTTTTTTCTTGAACATTGCAAACATCAATATAACCAATAACAGGTTCGTTGGCATTGCTGACACAATGTATATTCCCATTTAAATCGGAAGGTTGTGCGTCAAAAATTGATCCTGTACCTTCGGTGTTCTTTTTCATTCTTTGAAGAAACTCGTATTTGCCTTTACTGATACTTAATTGTCTTGTGAAAAGGCTGTAGAGTACATTTAATTTCCAAGAATCTTGAGGGATATTTGCAATAGGTAAATTAATTACATTTTTGCTAAGCGCAACAGTGGTACCTGTCAAAATTTGTGAGGATGGAACTGTTTTCCAACAATAGTATTTACCATAATCAATAGACTTATTGATTGAATCATTAAAGTCTACACTATACACAGTACCCTTTGCACTATAGCTTTGTTTATATTTAAGTGCACTTAAATACCCGCTATGAATTTCCCATGTTTCGGAAGTTTCCCATTGATAGTATTGTGTATTATTGGTGTCATCATGTGTATTTACATACATTTGGACTGCACCATTCTCTCTTTTCCAATTTACACTATCAATTGGAGGGTTGTAAATTACATTACTAAAATCGGATAGATACACCTTCCCATCTTTAGTTGTAATATTTAATCTATATCTTTTGTTTGCATTTAGATTGAGTCCATTAACTGTATAATTTCCATCGCTAACTTCAGTTAATTGTTTACTGGTATTATCCTCGCCCTCCACTTTTATAATGGCACTTTTTTCGTAAACAATATTTTGAATTTGCAATCCGGAAGTTCTTGATAAGGTAATATTGGTAGCACCTAGCCCACTATTAATTGCACCTTCAACTACTAAATATCCAGTGGTTGGGCTTGAAACAGGGGATATGTATTTTTCTTTGCAAGCAACGAAAAAAAGCAATAATATCAATAAATATGGTATCGTTATTTTCATTGTACTTATTTGAATGCAATATTTAAATTAATGTAAGGAATAGCATTTCCAAAAATGGAAAGTTTATATCCATTAACCGCTCCATTTTCAGATACATAATAAACTGAGTATGGATTTTTACGTCCAGTTAAATTGTAAACACCAATGGACCAGCTATTATGTGTTAACTGATGTACCTTATGATTACCTTCAATATTCATTGAAAAATCTGTTCTAAAATAATCAGGGATTCTATAGGCATTTCTATCTGCATACAATGTACGCATGGATCCTCCATAAGAAAATACCCCTATTGGCAAAGTGATGGGTCTGCCAGTACTATAATTGCCATTCATTGAAATGCTAAATCGATGACTAAATTTATAATTGGCAACAATAGTTACATCATTGGGTTTGTCGTAATTAGAAGGGTAGTAATTGCCATGATTTATGATGTCACCTGCTGTTGGGTCATCCATTTTAAGCAATACCCTAGACCATGTATAGCTAATCCATCCATTTAATTTCCCCGCAATTTTTTTTACTAGTAATTCAGCGCCATAAGCCTTCCCTTTGGTTTCAATCACATCGGTTTCAATATGATGATTCATTACAAGTACAGCTCCACTTTTATAGTCTAAATAATTATTAATGTTTTTGTAATACACTTCTAAGGAAGTTTCAATCGTGTTTGATTTTAAGTTTTTATAAACCCCTAATGAAATTTGATCACCAGTTTGTGGCTTAATGTTTGGGTCACTCAATTTCCAAATATCAGTAGGAGCCATGGCAGTGGTATTGGATAGAGAATGTATAAATTGTTGCTGTGTATTATAACCTGCTTTTAAGGATAAGGTTTCATCAATTACATACCTTAAACCAAGTCTGTATTCAGGTCCGCCATAGGTCTTAACTATTTTTCCATCTGGATAACTTACTGTTTTTAAAATGCTTTCAGCTGTTCTCGGAACGTTGTTTGGATAGGTATTAACATTTTGAGCGCCTAAACTATTGAACATGGATAATCTTAATCCAGCGTCTAATTTTAATTTGCTTGAAATAGTATAATGATCGGTTAGGTATAAAGCAGATTCAGCCGCTTTTTCTGCATTAATTACATCTCTAACAACCAAAGATGTAGCACCTAAGGGCTCATAAGTGCCTGGGTGAAGTAAATAATAAAGGCTACTAAAACCATATTCAATGCTATGTTTATTATTATAGTTATAATTAAAATTTGCTCTTAAATAGGACTGATTGATGTCAAATCCAACCTGGTAGGCAGAAATTGGAAGATGTTGACTATTTATTTCATATGCGTATTGATCGTTACCAATGGCAAAAGTAGCGTTTAATTTATTATTGAATATATGTCTCCATTTTACCGAAATATTTTTATTACTATATCCATAAGCAGTGTCACTGTTTAAATTAAAATGATCCTTGCTTAAATAAGTTGTTAGATAAAGAGTATTGTTTTTATCAATTTGGTGATTCACAATTAAATTGACATCATAAAAATCTGCTTTACTATTTTTATATTGATCGGGTAATAAATTAAACAACCAATTGGAATAAGTGCTTCTTCCTCCTAAAATAAATGAAGATTTGTCTTTAATAATGGGACCTTCTAAATTCACTCTACTTGTTAATAGCCCAATGCCTGCTGATCCTGTATATTCTTTTTTATTTCCTTCTCTACTATTAATATCTAATACCGATGAAAGTCTTCCTCCAAAATTTGCTGGGATACTACTTTTGTAGAGTTCAATATTGTTGATTAATTCAGGATTGAATGCCGAGAACATTCCAAAAAAGTGGGTTGGATTAAATATGGTAGCTTCATTAAATAAAATTAAATTTTGATCTGAAGCGCCGCCTCGAATATTTAAACCTGTACTTGCTTCGCCTACTGTTTTAACGCCAGGTAAAGTAGTAACAGCTCTCAAAACATCAGCCTCTCCAAATACAACGGGTACTTGTTTCACCGATTTTATATCCAATTTTTGAACCCCCATAATAGTGCCTCTAACATTGCTCATTTTTTGGGAAGATATCACTACTTTTTTCAAGGACATGATGCTGTTTATTGCTTCCATGTTCATTTTGCCGTCACTGTATAAATTAACCTGCCTTTTTATGTCACGCATCCCTAAACTTTGCACATTTAAAATATGTTTCCCTTTGGGAAGTGAAATTGAATAGTAACCATTTTGATCACTTGTAACCCCAATTCTTGGTTGATCAATATAAATTGATGCACCAGCAACAGGTTCACCCGTTTTCACATCTTTTATATAACCAGCAATGGTAACAATAGGGTGCTGTCCTGCTTGAGCTCTATCGCCAATTTCATACATCTTTTTGTCTGTTAATGTAGCCTGAGTATTTATTTCTTCATTGGAAAGAAAGCCAGTATCCGTTGCTATTACCAAAACGGAATTTATTTTTCCGGTAAAATAATCATTGGGTATTTGTGTGACTAAATTAACTCCATAAGATAAAAAAATATGTGCTTGTTGGTCAATGCTAAAGAATAGATTTTTTGGAATGAAGATGGTATTTAAAATCTTTCCAATGCTTATTTTATTTTGTGTGTAGTTAATAGATTCTTTCGTCAATTGATTTGCATCAAAGAAAAATCGAAATTCAGATTGTTTTTCAATTTGTTGAATTATATCATAAATACTTCCATTTTGAACATTGATATCTACTTTGGCACTAGTATCTGATTGGGCTTTAGCTGTTATTACAATTAAGAATAGCGATAAGAATACAATTAGTTGTTTCATTTTTATTGCGCTATTTTATTGTAATGGCTAACTAAAGAAGTTAACATAAAATCTTTATCTCTATTATAATTGAGTTTTTCTTTTTTTGCAAATTGATTTAACTCTTTTGAATAAGGCTCAAGAATAGTATAAACAGATTTCTTGTTATTGATTTCAAAAAATTGACCTTCTTTTTTTATAAAATAGTTAGTTGTTATTTCAAATAAGGTAGACAACTCATTGTTATTGGTATATTTTTCTTTGATTTGCTTAGTTTCTTTCTTATACAGGGTTGCTTTTCCCTCACTTAATATTTGATAAAATCCAGTTGCGATATTTACTTTCTTCAATTCATTTTTTTCAATTCTTTCGAATTGATCTTCTAAAATGGTAAATGATTTTAGTTTTTCATTTATCAATTGAATTCTGTGCGTACTATCCTGAAGTACTATGCAATCTGCAACTTCATCATAAAGCAAGTCCACGTCTTTAAATAAGACACCGTCGTAAAGTATACTTCCTTTGTTAAGTGCATTTATTTTAAAGTAGGGGTGGCCATCCGCAAAAGAAACAGTATAGCCAGGATATTGAACCCCATTGAATTTGGCAGCCTGCTCACCAATATTATTATAGTAAACCTGTAAAGTATTTTCAATGGCTGCCTTTAATAAAATACTGTCCTTGTTACTATTTTGAGCATGGGATAATGTGCTAAAAAAGATAATAATGAAAACAATTGAAAATATTTTATTCATTACTAGTTGTTTTTATAAACCACTCCGTTTTTCATTACAAATTGTACTTGTTCCAATGTGCTAATTTCGTCAATAGGATTGTTAGCAACAGCAATGATGTCTGCTTTTTTACCAGCTTTAATGGATCCAGTTTTTTCTTTAATCCCAATTAAATCTGCTGCATTAATAGTAGCTGCTTGAATGGCACCCATTGGGGATAGTCCAAAACGGGTCATCCATTTAAATTGTCTTGCGTTCCAACCATGTGGGTAAACACCAGCATCTGTTCCAAAAGCAATTTTAACGCCTGCTTCCACTGCTTTTTGGAAATTCTCTCTTTGTAATTTACCAACCATTTTTTCCTTGTTAATAATTTTATCAGGGTATCCAAGTTTTGAATATTCAGACAAAATATATTCATCATCATACACATCAGATACTAAATAAGTTCCTTTTGCTTTCATTAATTGTATTCCTTCTGCATCTACCAAACTTCCATGTTCAATGGAGGCTACGCCTGCTTTTACCGCCATTTTAATTGCTTCTGCTCCGTGCGCATGTGCAGCTGCTTTTTTACCCCACATTTTTGCCTCGCTTACAATGGCATCCATTTCTTCTTGTGAATACTGAGGACCACCCACACTTTCCTCTTCACTCAAAACACCAGCACTTGCTCCAAACTTAATGACATCTGCGCCATTCTTTACATTAAAACGAACCTGCGCTCTCACTGCATCCACGCCATTGGCAACTCCTGACATACCTTTGGGTGCATTGAATTCTAAATAAGGAGAGAATCCATTTAAGTCACCATGACTACCAGTTGATCCAATAAACATAGTAGCTGCATACATATTGGGTCCAACAATATCACCATTGTTAATTGCATTTCTTAATGCAATATCCACAAGGCCAGCCGAACCTAAATCTCTTACCGAAGTAAAACCGGCTTCTAAAGTTTTCTTTGCATAAATGTGCGCAATAATAGCAACGTCAACAGGTGTTTTTCTAAAAATGTCTGCATAATAATCACCACCTGGTTGACTGGTAATATGCGTGTGACAGTCAATTAAACCAGGCAACACAGTATATTTTGATAGATCAATAATAGTGGCTTCTTTAGGAATATTTATTTTATTAGCGACTTGAATAATACTATCATTTCTAACCCAAATCATTTGATTTAATAAAACGGTTCCGTTTTCTACATCAATTAATTTTCCAGCTTTAATTATGGTGGATTTATTTTGGCAAAAACCAATAGTTGCAAATAATAATAGTATACTAGTTGTTATAAATTTTCTCATTTTTAATTTGTTATGAACTTCCTAAGCTATTTAATTTTATTGATATTTTTAACCTAAATACATAAGCATTCATTTATTGTTAATGATTTGTGTATATCAAATGCAGCTTATCTTTGTAGTTCATTACATTAAATAATTTTTTATGAATAAAGTATGGTTTATTACAGGTTGTTCAACAGGTTTTGGACGTTACCTTGCAATAGAGGCATTGGCGAAGGGTTATTTAGTAATAGTGGCTGCGCGTAACCCCAATGATGTGAAGGATATTGTTGCTAACTATGCAAATACTTCATTGGTGGTAAAGTTGGATGTAACTGTACCAGCACAAATCACTTCATCGGTTAACGAAGCAATTGAAAAGTTTGGTAAAATTGATGTTTTAGTCAATAATGCGGGCATTGGATATTTTGGAGCTATTGAAGAAAGTGAAGAGGCCGAAGTACGCCGTATGTTTGAAATAAATGTTTTTGGATTAGCGCATATGACACAAGCAGTTTTACCAATTATGCGTAAACAAAGAAGTGGTCATATTTTAAATATTGCATCCATTGGTGGATTGCGTTCATTCCCAGGTGTTGGTTTTTAC
Source organism: uncultured Bacteroidota bacterium (assembly GCA_903874055.1). Lineage (GTDB taxonomy): Bacteria > Bacteroidota > Bacteroidia > Chitinophagales > Chitinophagaceae > Sediminibacterium. The sequence goes on from CAIQQR010000024.1 coordinate 34,453, forward strand.
AATGCCACAAAATACGCAGTTGACGGTTTAAGTGAGTCATTGAGTAAAGAAGTGGCGCCTTTGGGAATTAAAGTGACTATTGTTGCACCGAGTGGATTTAGAACAGATTGGGCGGGTCGTTCGGCAAATGATAGCAAAATTGTTATTGATGATTATGCTACCACTGCAGGAAAAAATAAAGGAGATATAAGGGGGTATAGTGGAAATCAGCCAGGCGACCCAGTTCGTGCAGCAAAGGCTATGATTCAAGTAGTAGAAACTGAAAATCCCCCATTGCGTTTATTATTAGGGGCAGCTGCCTTAAAAGGAGCAAGAATAAAGATAGAAGAACTTAAGCATGATTTTGATACCTGGGCAGCCGTAAGTGAGGGTGCAGATTTTCCTAAGGAATCGTAATTTTACTTGAACTATCTTTTATAAAAAATACCACTACTTGCTTAATGTATAAATAGGCGAGTAGTGGTATTGTAAAAATATTGAGCTTGTTGAGCTTGTACATTTTTTGAAAGTCAAGGTGTAAAACCGCTGACATACCTCGGGTAAGTCCACAACCGTAGCATTTGATTCCAAAAATGTTTTTAAAAACACAAAAGGAAAAATCATTGTCACTTGAGTTGTAATTCACAAACCAAATGACAATGGGTATTGCTAAAAATAAGATTTTATATAATCTAGTTTTTTCTGTAAAGTTCATTACCATTTCCGTCTCTATAGCTTCCAATTAAGATCATGATGAAATCAATTAAAGTCCAAATTCCACATCCACCTAAAGTTAATAATTGAGCAACACCTGTTCCAGTCTTTTTTGTATAAAAGCTATGAATTCCAAAGTGTCCAAGAAAAAAGCATAATAAAAGTGTTGTTAACCAATCAAATTTACCTGCTGGAGTAGGTTGAGAAAATGAGGAGCTTGTTTGATTTGAATTATTCGTAGGAACGCCACATTTCACGCAGATTACTGCCTTATCATCAATTTCGGCACCGCAATTAGAACAAAACATAAAATTTAGTTTTAGAGTTATCTGATAAGATAAATATATGTCAATTATTTTATATTAAAGACTAAATTAGCTTACAAAACAGCCCAACCATGCATAATCGGACTATATTATTGGTAATTATTATCATTTTTTCTTGTATCCAGGCAAAATCACAAATGGTAAAAACAAAGGATGGTTTTGCTTTAGGGGATAGAAGCATATTTATGAAAAGTTGTATTGATGGCGCAAAAGAAAGTACAATCAATATCAATGGCTTGCAATTTGAGGCCAAAAAATATTGTAGTTGTTTGTGTGATAATTTATTACCTACACTTACCATGAAAGAGATCACATATGCCTATCAAAATAATAAGATGATTGATTTAATGATGAAGGGCAATAATTTTGAAATTTTAAAACAATGTGTACAGTCAAGTTCAAAAATAGATGATGACTTTGAATTCGGCAGTGGTGGAAATAAAGATTTACAGTTAAAAGTTGGCGTGAAATTATGAGTTGATGAAGCACTAAAAAGCCAAGGGCAAAATAAAATTTTGACTAGCATTTCAAAACCCTTAATTAATGTTTTTTCATTAGTTAATGATCCATTTTACTAACTACTTGATTTTCAATCCATGTAAATGTTCCATTGCGCTATTTTGGAACATATTTGGTAGTAGATGTGGGAAGTTTATAATTGTATAGAGATAACTTGTAGATTCAAAATCAAAACCCAAACAAATGAAAAAAACAATTTTAGTAGCATTAATGGCTACTACTTTATTTGCTTGTCAGCAAAATGTAACAAAGACTGAAACTGCAACAACAGTAGCAGCAACAGGCACAGTAACTACCACTGGACCAGAAGTAGATTTAATTAAAAAAGCAGTTGATGCATTTGCAAGTGGGGATTGGGCAGGCTATGCTGCATGTTATGCGGATACTGCAAAAGCATATCATAATATTTGGCCTTTAGCAGGGGATTCAACTTTAGCTTTAGGAATGCCTAAACTTATTGAAAGATTTAAAGTACAAAGAGCATTAATGGATGGTAATCCTACCGTTGATGGAACTATTTATGAAGTTGTCACAATGCCAAATGGTAGTAAATATGGACATGCTTGGATTAGTTTTTCTTGGAAATCTAAGAAAGGGGGTACAGGTAAAATGGCATTATTTAATTCATATGGTTTTAACAAAGACGGAAAAATTTCTTACGAGTGGCCAATTTATGATACAAAAGAAATTTCAAAACTTGGTCAATAATTAATAGGTTTTAAGTTTGGATATAAAAATCAAGGGTCGCTTAGCAATAAGTGATCCTTTTTTTATGGTTACATTACATAAAAAATGCTTTATTTGCATCAATTTATTTTGCAATTATTCAATTATTTCAATCACTTTAATTTATGCAATTAACAAGTTTACTGGGGGATGCGGATGCACTATTTAATGTCACTGAGCTTTCTGGGAGTTTGGGATTAATTGCGACTGTTATTTTAACTATCAATATGGTGCTTGGGATGATGTTAAGTACCTCTTTTAAAAAAACAAATTGGGGCATAAAATTGCCTGCTAAAATAAAAGCAGTGGATGTAAATAATTTGCATAATTACACTGCCTATGTTGCTTTATTTTTTGTGTTTGCACATGTATTATTGATTCCGTTTGATGCAGCCAATAAATTCACTTTTTTAGATATACTTTGGCCTGTCAATGCCCCGCACCAATCTAATATTGTATTATTAGGAACCTTTTCGTTGTTGGCCTTATTAACGGTAATCATTACTACACAAAAAGGGGTTAAAAGAAAGTTGGGGTATGGTTTATGGAAAAAAATCCACCTAATTTCCTACCTAACCTGTATTTTATTTGTTGTTCACGGACTATTGATGGATCCTGAATTAAAAGACAGGCCCACAGATTGGGTTGATGCCGAAAAATTGTTGTCTGAAATCTGCGGATTTGTGCTATTGCTCGCTTTTTTTCTTAGGTATAAGTATTATATTTATAGCACTAGAAATAACTAAATCCTGCCCTAAACGTAGGGGTATTGTCATTTTTATATTCTAGATATTTATTGTAATCTAACAGCGTAAAAATGAAAAAGCACCTAAGGATTCTATTTGTCATTGCATTTAGCTTTATTCAATTAATGGGTATTGCCCAAATAAGTAGCAATCATTTTAATGCTATTCAATGGAGAATGATTGGCCCGCATAGAGGAGGTAGGACCGTTGGTGCTGTTGGTGTTCCTCAGGAGCCAAATGTTTTTTATATAGGTGTAAATAACGGTGGTGTTTGGAAAACCACCGATTATGGAAGAACCTGGTTCCCTATTTTTGATGATCAATCTACGGGGTCCATTGGGGATGTTGCAGTGGCGCCCTCTAATCCAAATGTAGTTTATGTAGGAAGTGGGGAAGGTATTCAAAGACCCGATTTATCGGTGGGAAATGGGATGTATAAATCTACTGATGCAGGAAAAACATGGGCGCATTTAGGCTTAGAAGATGCACAGCAAATTGGAGGTCTTGCGGTAGATCCTAATGATGAAAACAGGGTTTTTGTTGCGGTTTTAGGTCATCCATATGGCCCAAATACTACAAGAGGGGTGTATCGTTCCTTAAATGGTGGTAAAACCTGGGAAAGAGTATTGTATAAAGATGAAAATACTGGTGCCGTTCAAGTTGCCATTGATCCAAAAAATCCAAATATTATTTACGCTGATATGTGGGCGGGTCGCCAAGGTCCTTGGGAAAATGGAGCATGGAATGGACCGGAAAGTGGATTGTATAAATCAACAGATGGCGGAACAACATGGAAAAAATTAACTACAGGATTGCCAACGGTACAACAAGGTTTAGGAAGAATAGGATTTTGTATTGCACCATCGGATCCTAATCGTTTATATGCAACAGTGGATGCAGGAAATGAAGGGGGCATGTATCGTAGTGATGATGGGGGTGAAACTTGGAAGAGTATGAGTAATGACGGAAGATATTGGGGAAGAGGAAGTGATTTTGCAGAAGTAAAAGTAGACCCCAAAAACAAAGACATTGTATACACCGCGAATGTGGTGGTTTGGAAATCGGAGGATGGTGGAAATACATGGAAAGATTTTAGAGGTGCTCCAGGTGGAGATGACTATCATCGCATTTGGATCAATCCCAATAATTCAAATATCATTTTAATTGCAGCTGATCAAGGAGCCATCATTACCGTAAATAATGGAGCCACTTTTTCATCTTGGTACAACCAACCTACTGCACAATTTTATCATGTAAGCACAGATAATGCATTTCCTTATAATGTGTATGGTGGTCAACAAGAAAGTGGTTCAGTTGGCATTGCTTCAAGAGGGAATGATGGACAAATTACTTATAGAGAATGGCATCCAGTTGGTGTGGAAGAGTATGGTTATGTTGCAGCCGATCCCTTAGATCCTAATATTATTTATGGTGGTAAAATAACTAAGTATGATAAACGAACTGGTCAGGTTCAAAATATTGCACCAGCTTCATTAAGAAAAGGCGATTATAGATTTGTAAGAACCGCGCCAGTTTTATTTTCACCTATCGATCCAAAGACTTTATACTTTGCAGGAAATGTTTTATTTAAAACAAACAATGGTGGACATTCATGGCAGGAAATTAGTCCAGACTTAACCAGACCTACTTGGGATATTCCTGCTAGCGTAGGTATTTATAAAGAGGAAGCTTCAAAAACAAAACGTCAAAGAGGGGTTATTTATACAGTAGCTCCGTCACCAAAAGATATTAATACAATATGGTGTGGCACGGATGATGGATATATTCAATTAACTAGTGATGGTGGAAAGCATTGGAATAATGTTACACCAAGTGCTATCACAGCATGGAGCAAGGTTTCCATAATGGAAGCAAGTCATTTTGATATAAAAACTGCATATGCTGCTGTAAATAGAATTCGCTGTGATGATATGAAGCCACATATTTACAAAACAAATGATGCAGGAGTGAGTTGGAAAGAAATTGTAAATGGATTGCCCGAAGATCCAATCAATTCAGTGAAAGAGGATCCATTAACTAAAGGTTTATTGTTTGCAGGATCGGAAAGAGCAGTGTATGTTTCATTTGATGATGGCGATCATTGGCAAACATTGCAATTGAATATGCCACCTACATCTATTCGTGATTTAGTAATTAAAGAGGATGATTTAGTAATAGGAACACATGGACGTTCATTTTGGATTTTAGATAATATTACTCCACTACGTCAATTGGCAAAGTCAACACAAAAGACAGAAGTAATTTTGTATAAGCCTCAAACAGCAATGCGCATAAGATGGAATACTTATACGGATTCTCCAGTACCACAGGAAGAACCAGCAGGACAAAATCCTCCAGATGGTGCTATGATTGATTATTACTTAAATGCAAACGCAAATGAGGTGGTTACCTTGCAAATTAAAGATGATAAAAATAATATTATCAGAACATTTCGTAGTGATGACAAACCTTATGAAATTCCTCCTGTAAATATTCCTTTGTATTGGATTCGTCCACAACAAATTTTATCTGCGACTGCAGGTTCACATCGTTTTTTATGGGACCTACATTATACACCCATAAAATCGGCACCTAATTATCCAATTGCTGCGGTGTACGGGAATACTGCACCTGAACCAACCTCTCCTTGGGTAATGCCTGGTAATTATACTGCGGTGTTAACTGTTAATGGAAAAATCTATACGCAATCATTAAAAGTAACTATGGACCCACGCGTAAAAACTTCCATTACTGATTTACAATTACAACACGACTATTCAATGACATGTTATAAAAATAGTATTATAGCAGCAAGCTACAAGGATCCAAAATTTGCAGCAGTGGTGGCAGATTATACTCGTTTGATGCAAATATTGCAGTCGAACGATATGACACCAACGCTACAAGCAATAAATGCAATCAATGCTACTAATGTCAATTTTGAAAATCTTGAAAAAGCTAAAAAGCAAAATTAAATAATTTAAAAAAAAGTCAAAACGCAATAAATACAAATACAAAATGATGAAACATAAAATCATGCTGACGCCTTTGTTGTTGATAACAATGGTTTCATTTGCGCAAAAAAAGAACGGCAAGGTAAATCCAACGCCTATATCTATTAATTATGATTCTATTCTTTTTTCAAAAGTAAGTTATCGTGAAGTAGGCCCTTTTAGAGGAGGTCGAAGCTCGGCAGTTGCTGGTAGTTATAAAAATAAAAATGTATTTTATTTTGGTGCAGCAAATGGAGGCGTTTGGAAAACAATGGACGGGGGTAGTAATTGGAAAAATATTTCAGATAAATTTTTTGGAGGAAGTATTGGTGCTGTAACTGTTGCCCCTAGTGACGAAAGTGTATTGTATGTTGGAGAGGGTGAGCAAACCATGAGAGGTAATGTTACCGAAGGGTTAGGAGGAATTTGGCGTAGTGATGATGCAGGTAGAACCTGGAAAAATATTGGATTAAAAAATACAAGACATATTGTTAAAATAATTGTGCATCCAAGCAATCCTAATATTGCATGGGTAGCCGCAATGGGTCATTTATTTGGACCCAATGAGGATAGAGGTATTTATAAAACAATTGATGGGGGTAAAACTTGGAATAAAGTTTTATATGTGAATGAGCAAACAGGTTGTTCAGATATTATGATGGAACCTAATAATCCATCTACTTTATATGCAGGTACATGGCATGTAATAAGAACTCCATATAGCATGGAAAGTGGTGGCGTAGGAAGTGGGTTATGGAAAAGTACTGATGGTGGTGAAACATGGACTAATATTTCAACTAAAAAAGGATTGCCAACAGGCGTATGGGGTATTGCAACTATTACAGTTGCACCAAGCAACACCGATAAATTGTATGCAATGGTGGAAAATGCAAAAGGTGGTTTATTTGTAAGTAATGATGCTGGAGAAACTTGGGAATTGCAATCAAGTGATAACAATGTTCGTCAAAGAGCATGGTATTATTCAAGAGTATTTGTAGATCCTAAAAATGAAAATATTGTATACTGTCCTAACGTAAACTTTATGCGCAGTAAAGATGGTGGTAAAACCTTTCAAGCAGTAAATACTACACCACACGGCGATCATCATGATGTATGGATTGATCCGGAAGACCCTAGTAGAATGATAGTTGCAGATGATGGTGGTGCACAAGTAAGTTTTGATGGGGCTGCAAATTTTAGTAGTTATTTTAATCAACCTACTGCACAATTTTATCGCGTATCCACTGACAATTCTTTCCCTTATAGAATTTTAGGAGCACAACAAGACAATTCTACAGTAAGAATTAAAAGTAGATCTTATGGTGCAGCAATTACACAGGATGATTGGCAACAAACAGCAGGTGCTGAGAGTGGTTATGTAGTTGCTAGTCCATTAAATCCGGATATTGTTTATGGTGGAAATTACGGCGGCTTTTTATCAAGATTAGATCATAAGACAGGAGAGAATAGAGCCATCAATGTGTGGCCTGATAATCCAATGGGCGCAGGAGCTGATGTGCAAAAATTTCGTTTTCAGTGGAACTTTCCAATTTTTGTTTCTCCACACAATCCAAATCGTTTATATGCAGGAGGGAATCATTTATTCGTTACCGAAAATGATGGACAATCATGGGAAACTATTAGCCCAGATTTAACAACCAATGATAAATTAAAGCAAGCTTCAAGTGGAGGTCCAATTACAAAGGACAATACTTCGGTAGAATATTATTGTACCATTTTTACAGCAACAGAATCTGCTTTAGAAAAAGATTTATTATGGACTGGAAGTGATGATGGATTAGTAAATGTAAGTAAGGATGCAGGTAAACATTGGGAAAATGTAACTCCAAAAGATGCACCAAAATGGATGATGTGGAATGCAATTGAAACAGATCCATTTGTTAAAGGAAAGGCAATTATTGTTGGTACTAGATATAAATTAGATGATTACGCTCCTTATATATACGTAACAGAAAATTATGGTCAAAGCTGGAAGTTAATTACCAATGGAATTCCAAATGGTCATTTTGCGAGAGTGGTAAGAGCAGACAAAAAAAGAGCAGGCTTATTATATGCTGGTACTGAATATGGCATGTACATTAGTTATGATGATGGCGCAAATTGGAGAAAATTCCAATTAAATTTACCAATTGTTCAAATTGCAGATTTAACCATTAAAGAAAATGATTTAATTGTAGCAACACATGGAAGAGCATTTTGGGTGATTGATGATTTAACACCTGTGCAAGCGTATGATAAAAATGTTGTGGACAAAAAATTATTTGTTTACAACGTGAATGATAGCTACCGAATGGAAGGTGGCGGTGGACGCAGAAGACGTAGTGCAAAGCCTGCAAATGCGGGAGCGAACCCACCTAACGGAGTGGTTATTAATTACTGGTTAAAAGAGGTTACTGATTCTTCAAAAGTGTCTATCAGCATTTATGATAAAAACAATGCATTGATTAAAACATTTTCGAAAAATGCAAAAGAGGAAGGAAATAAATTAGAGTTTAATGCAGGAATGAATCAATTTGTTTGGGATATGATGTATCCTCCTGCTGAAAAAATTGATGGTTTAATTTTATGGAATGGCAATGTGGAAGGGCCAAAGGTTGCTCCAGGCAAATACACTGCTAAAATTAAATTTGATAATGATTCAGTGAATTTCTCGTTTGTAATTAAAGGGGATCCTAATTATAAAATGACTGAAAAGGACTATGATGATCAAGTTGGCATGTTGTTGAAAATTAGAGATAAGTTTAGTGATGTTCAAAAAGCAATTAAGCAAATTAGAGCAATCCGTACGCAGATTAATGATTTTACTTCAAGAGTTAATTTAAAAAACAATAAGGAAGTAAAACAAGCAGCAGATACCATCAATAAACAAATCACAGTAATTGAGGAAGCATTGTACCAAACCAAATCAAAAAGCGGTCAGGATGTATTAAATTTCCCAATTCGTTTGAATGATAAAATTGCGGGCTTATACGATGTTGCTGCAAGTGGGTACAATCCACCATCAAAGCAAGTAATTGAAACCTATGCCGATTTATCTGCGCAGGCAGATACCCAATTAGCAAAGCTTAAGAAAATCTTGAGCGATGATTTAGTGGCATTCAATAAGCTGATTCATGAAAAGCAATTGCCAATTATTGGATTAGTTAATGAAAAAGCAGAACAATAAACCATTTAAAATAAACAAATTTCCAACAATGCGTAAAATTACCGTAAGCATGCTGTTATTGAGTTTAACAGTATCTGTGTCTCCACTTGCTGCACAAAAAGCCAAAAAAGCTGCCGCAGTAGTGACTCCCACAGAAAGTAAAGTAGACATTAATAAAGTGTTTAAAAATTGGAAACCACGTAATGTGGGACCCGCTTCCATGAGTGGTCGTATCACTACAATTGATGCAGAGGTATCGAATCCAAATAATATCTGGATAGGTGCGGCATCGGGTGGTGTTTGGAAAACAAATAATAGTGGTGTGAGCTGGACGCCTGTGTTTGATGAACAACCAATTTTAAATATTGGTGCATTGGCAATACAACAATCTAATCCAAGTGTAGTTTGGGTAGGAACAGGGGAAGGGAATCCAAGAAACTCAGTAAGTATAGGAGAAGGCATTTATAAAACATTGGATGCAGGTAAAACATGGAAGCGCATGGGTTTGGAGCAAACCAGAAATATCCACAGAGTAATAATTGATCCAACCAATCCAAATACCGTATATGCAGGGGCTATTGGTAATCCTTATGGCCAAAGCAAAAACAGAGGGGTGTACAAAACAACGGATGGTGGGGAAACTTGGAATCAAATTTTATATACCAATGACACTTCGGGTGTTGGTGATATGATTATGGATCCAAAAAATCCTAATAAATTATTTGTTGCTATGTGGCATCATTATCGTAATCCTTATCATTTGGAAAGTGGTGGAAAGGGTAGTGGAATTTACATGACCATTGATGGTGGTAAATCATTCACCAAATTGGGTAAAGAAAATGGATTGCCGGATGGTAACCTAGGTCGTGTAGGTATTACTATTAGCAAGTCTAATCCAAATAGAGTGTATGCTTTAGTAGAATCTACAAAAAGTGGATTGTATAAAAGTGATGATGGTGGATATAATTTTACGTTAGTGAATGCACAAAAATCAATTGTTGATAATCGTCCGTTCTATTTCCAAGACATCATTTGCGATCCTTTAAATGAAAATACACTTTGGTATATTAGTCAAACGGTAGTTAAGAGTATTGATGCGGGAAAAAGTTTTGAAACGGTAATTCCTTATAGCGGTATTCACCCGGATCACCATGCGTTTTGGATTCATCCAACGGATAATAAATTTATGTTAGATGGAAATGATGGTGGTATTGGATTAACAAGAGATGGTGGAAAAACATGGATGTTTGATGAAAAAATTCCTGTCGGTCAATTTTATCATGTGAATGTGGACAATGAAATTCCATATCATATTATGGGTGGAATGCAAGACAATGGTTCATGGAGAGGACCAGCATATACCTTTATTCAAGGCGGCATTAAAAACTTTTATTGGGATAATTTATGGGGTGGTGATGGCTTTGATGTAGTACCAGATGCCGAAGATGCTAATTGGGTATATGCAATGAGCCAAGGTGGTTCAGTAGGTAGATACAATACAGCAACTGGGGAAAGTTCATTTATTCAACCACCAGCACCAGATGCAAAAACTTTATTACGTTTTAACTGGAACGCTGCCATTGCGCAAGACCCATTCGATAAAAAAACAGTTTATTTTGGTTCTCAGTTTTTACATAAAAGTGTAAATAAAGGAGCTGCTTGGAAAGTTATTTCTCCAGATTTAACTACAAACGATAGTGCTCAAATTGATCAAAGAAATAATGGTGGATTAAGCTTAGATATCACAGGTGCAGAAAATCATTGTACGATTATCACCATTGCTCCATCAAGTGTTCAAAAGGATTTAATTTACGTAGGTACTGACGATGGTAATGTGCAAGTAACAACCAATGGTGGCGCTACTTGGAGCAATATCACTGCCAATATCACAGGCTTGCCTAAGGGTGCATGGATTCCTCAAATAAGAACTTCTACTTATAATGCAAATGAAGTTTTTGTAGTAGCAAATAATTACAGACAAGGTGATTTTGCTCCTTATATTTTTAGAACAACGGACGGTGGAAAAACTTGGACTAATATTTTAAGTACAGCAAAAGTTACAGGTTATGCATTGTCTATTATACAAGATCCTACGGAGCCTAATTTATTTTTTGTAGGGACAGAGCAAGGCATGTATGTGAGCTTAGATAATGGGGATAGTTTCCAACAATGGAAAAATGGTTATCCTTCTGTTTCAACTTATGATTTTGCAATTCAAGAAAGAGAAGCCGATTTAGCGATTGCAACTTTTGGTCGTGCTTTGTGGGTATTAGATGATATTAAGCCATTGCGTAAGTTGGCACATAATAAAGGAGCTGCTTCCACATTTTTTGTTGCTGCTCCAAATGCAGTAACCAATGCAAGTTATAAAAATGCAACTTATGAGTGGAGTACTTGGGGTATGTATGATGGAACCAATCGCCCAGCAGGATATCCTTTGACAGTTTATTTGGTGGACAGTCTTAAAAAAGTAAAAGTGCAAATTAAAGATGCGCAAGATTCTGTCATTAGAAATTTAACTTTCAAAGTGGATTCTGGATTTAACAGACAATATTGGGGCTTTGAACAAAAAGGAAGTCGTGGTGCTGGTATGCCTAAAACAGCTGCTGGCGGAGGTCGTAGAAGAATGGCCGAAGGCGCAAGCAATGAAGCTTCTGATGATGAAATGGAGTACAGAGGTCGCAGCGTATTAGCAGGAAAATTCAAGGTGGTAGTGACTGCTAATAAATTAAAAGACTCTATTTGGATTGAAGTTAAGAATGACGAAAGAAATGGCGATAAAACAAGTATTGTTAAAAAGCAAGACGAATTATTGGCGAAGCTTCAACCAAGTGTAGACAAGTTTAATAATGTTTTAGATCAATTAGATGAAGTAGATTCTGTGTTAGCAGAATTAAAGGCAGATTGGAGATCTAAAAAAGATAAAGGCATCGATACTTTAAATAAAACACATAAATCGATTGTTGCAAAATCAAAAGCTTTACGTGAATATTTAATTGGGAAGAAGCAAGAAAAACAAGGATATGGAACAGTACCAGAAATCACACCGCTTTCTGTTATTCGTGATGCAAACATGTTAATTACTGGCAAGAATACCATGCCAGGGGAGCAAGAGGAAGTAAAAGTGCAAGCAGCTATTACAGCAGTACAAGCAGCACTTGTTAAAGGAAATGAGTTCTTCCTTAAAGATTGGGCAAGTTTTAGAAAATTAGTCGAAACTACTCCAGTAGCAAAGTTTAAGGACTATGATACAATAAAGTAGTAGCTTTTTTTCAGTAAATTATACTGGACTAGTTAAATAATAAAAAGGGGCGATTAAAATGATTTACATTTTAATCGCCCCTTTTTTAATTATCGGGATCTATTTTCCATCAATTTTGAATCTTTTATATAACATGTTGATTTTCAGTGGGTATAAATGTTCCTTTTTGGGGTTTTGGAACATTTTTGTCATGTAATTAGAATACAAACTAATTGTTTGATGATAACTTGAACTTTCAAAATCAAAATTAAAATACATGAAAAAGACATTCTTTCTTGCAATTATTGCATGGAAACTTTTTCAATCTGACTTATCCAAAATTACAAAGGGAGTAAGCGCTGCAGAAGGGGAGAGAATGTTAGGATTTGGTGATACAAGCAACGTGGTCTACCCAATTCAGGATGTTTATTATATAATAGTTAAAGATGAAAATCTTTTTATGTCAAAATTTGAAGCATTTTGGAGTAAAAATACCCCTAAAAATGTGAGAGCATCTTTTGGAAGTATCAATACAAAAGGTGCAAACGGAGTAACTCATTATGTGGTGAGAAGTTATAAAAATTTCACAGATAAATTTAAAGATAATTATTTGAGCAGTATTAAAGGGTATGCAGAATATATCAATTCAATGAAAGATATCAGAACTATTCATACTTCAAGCACAAGAATTCTTTTAGGGAAATGGTAAATTAAAGCTAGTCGCTGGTATTAATTCTTATAAAATAAATAAAACCAAATCAAATGAAAAAAACAATCTTTTTGTTATTCGTTTCTTTTTGTTCTTTGCAATTAATGGCACAGGATAAAGAGTATGTAGAGTTCTTTTTTGGCACTGTAAAAAATGCTAATGTCGAAAGTCACATTAAAAATGAGAAAGCAACTTTTGCTAAAATTCACGCAGACAGAATTAAAAGAGGGGAGATTACTGGTTGGGACATGTGGCAGCTAGTTAGCCCTGGAGATACCAAAGGGGAGACTACTTTTATGTATGCAACTGTGTACAAGGATATAGACATGGCAAATTTATGGAGTAAAAATTCGGCGGATTATATAAAAAGAGTGGCAGGTGATAATGTTGCTTCTTTCACAAAAACTGTGAATACTGTACTAGCAGATTACACCACCATGAATGATATAATTACTGTAGTTAAAGCAGAGGATGCTGCAAATGGTAAATTTGACCAAAAAGGCTACAATGATAAAATAAAATATACGGTAATGAATGAGATGTTGGTAGATGGATACCGCGCAGGAGATTATGAAAAAATGGAAGGGGTTACATTTAAAGCATACAGAAAAGAAAATCCAAAATTACAAGGATGGGACTTACATAAAGTATTAAATGTATATGGTGAAAATAAAATAAATTATTATACTTCTGACTTCTATTCAAGTTTGAAAGATATTTATGATGCAAGAGAAAATACAACTGGTTATTCAGATGAAACTATCAAGTCGTTAAAAGAAATTGATAAGGTGAGAGTATTGAAAAATTCAAATATTTTTGAA
>CAIQQR010000025.1 GCA_903874055.1 uncultured Bacteroidota bacterium
CATGGTACAAACCTTATTATTAATTGTAAGAAAAGTATTTGGATTAACAGACTATATCACAATCGGTCACATCGATTTAATGAATAAAGTAATTGTACTTACTGGATCTATCGTAGGTATCGCATACTTAACTGAATTGTTCATGGGTTGGTACTCTCAAAATAAATATGAAGGGTACACTTTCTGGTATAGCCGTGCTTATTTATTTAGTCCTTATGGCTGGAGCTATTGGGGTATGATGGCTTGTAACGTATTGTCTCCGCAAATTTTCTGGTCTAAGAAAATGAGAAGAAACGTTTTTGTTACTTTCTTTATGAGTATCATCGTTAACATTGGTATGTGGTTTGAGCGTTTCGTAATTATCGTTACTTCATTATATCGTGATTACTTACCTTCTAGCTGGTCTGTTTACTACAGCCCTAGCATTTGGGAGATTGGTTTTTACTTAGGAACTTTTGGATTGTTCTTCACCTGCTTCTTCTTATTTGCTAAATACTTCCCAGTTATTGCTGTGGCAGAAATTAAGTATGTATTAAAAAGAAGTGGTGAGTCTTACAAACCTGAGTTTGATGCAATTGAAGCGCAACCGCTTGAATCATTTGTTCACGATCATGCGCACGCACATTAATTATTAGTTTAAGAAATATACTATGGCACAAAAGAAATTTGTTGTTGGTTGTTTTGATGATGAAAAAGTATTGTTTCCTGCAGTTAAGCAAGTGCGTACTGCTGGTTATAAAATCAAAGATGTTTATACACCCTTCCCGGTGCATGGTTTAGACCACGCATTAGGCATGCGTGAAACAAGCTTGCATACAGCCGGCTTTATATATGGTATCACAGGTACGACTACTGCAATTAGTTGCATTAGCTGGATCTTCACTAAGGATTGGCCTTTAAACATTGGAGGTAAACCTCACTTTGCTTTACCAGCATGGATTCCAATCATTTTTGAGTTAACCGTATTGTTTGCTGCCGTAGGAATGGTAATGACTTTTATGTGGTTATGTCAAATGGCACCTGGTGTTAAAAAACATCACTTTCATAAAAGAGCAACTGATGATTTATTTGTAATGGTTATTGAGTGTACTGAAAAAACAAACGCCGAAGATTTAAAAGCTTTATTAGCTGCTAACGGCGCCGTTGAAACAGACATTCAAATTGCAGAAGACGGATGGTGGTTTGGAACTTATGATAACGAAAATGAAAACTTATACAAGCAAGTGACAAACTAGTTATCAATTAAACCTGCTTGCAGGTGGTGGTAGAAAAAATTTAAATGAATTAAGTAAAATAAGATGAATAAATTTTTAGCAATAACATTTTTAGCTGCAGTGGTTGCATTAACTAGTTGTAGCGATGTGAAGCGTACTCCAGGTTCTATCTATATGCCAGATATGGCATATAGCCGCGCATATGAAACTTATGCCGATCATAGTAACCTAACTGAAAAAGGAATCAACTACAACAATATGCCTGTTGCAGGTACTATTGCTCGTGGTCACGATATGCCTTTTCCAATTGCAAAAGATAAAGTGGGCGATACAGTGAATTATTATGCTTCAAGATCAGTGGTGAATCCAATTGATTCTTTAAGTAAGAAAGATAATGAGGAAGCAGAGCGTTTATATTTAATTAACTGTGGTATTTGTCATGGTGCTAAATTAAATGGTAACGGTCCTTTATATAAAGATGGCAATGGTCCTTATCCTGCAAAGCCTGCAACATTAGTAGGTGATGTAAAATATGAAAGCATGCCAGCTGGTCAAATGTTTTACTCAGTTCAATATGGCAAAAACTTAATGGGATCATATGCTTCTCAATTAAGCAGACACCAACGCTGGATGATTATCCGTTACATTAAGGATAAACAAGCAGCTGCTAAAAAAGGGTAATCATAAATTAGAAAATCAAGAGCGCAAAGATTTAAAAAGACTATAAATAAGAAACGATGGCATCTATTAAAGAACAATTTGAAATTCCTGGTAAATTAAAGACATGGGCTTTTGCTTTAATTGGCATTGGCGGTGTTGCCTTATTGTATGGTATGTTTACCCAAGGTTTCAGCACTGACGAACATGAGCAAGTTCATTTTTGGGGTACTTTAATGTACAATACCATTTTCTGGACTTTGGTGACCAACGCTGCTATGTTCTTTTTATGTTTCAGCACCATGGCGCAAGCTGCATGGATGCAATCCTTCCGAAGAATTGCAGAAGCCATTTCAACTTTAGTGCCTGTATTTGGTGCAATAACTTTTGCAGTATTAATATATGTAGTGCTTGGTGGCAAACATCATATCTACCATTGGTTAGATACTGAGGCGGTTGCAAAAGATCCAATCTTAAAAGGTAAGGCTGGTTTCTTAAACCCAACTTTCTTTATTATCTGGACTACATTAGCAATTACATTATGGTCTTATTTTGGATATAGAATGCGTCAAATTTCTCGCGAAGCTGACGAAAATCCAATGGATGCAGCAACTGCAAAAAGCTTCAACATTCGTAGCATGACGCGTTCAGGATTTTTCTTAGTGTGGTTTGGTTTAACAGTAGCAAGTACTATTCCTTGGTTATGGTTAATGAGCATTGATGCACATTGGTACTCTACTATGTATAGCTGGTATACTTTTGCAAGCTCATTCGTTGCAGGTATGGCATTGATTGCACTTTGGGTTATCTACGCAAAAAACAAAGGCTATTTAGAGTTAACTAACGCCGAACACTTACATGACATTGCAAAATTCATGTTTGCATTCTCTATCTTTTGGACTTATTTATGGTTCTCTCAATACATGTTAATTTGGTACGCCAATATTCCTGAGGAAACAGTTTATTTTAAACACCGTGTTCAAGGTGCTTACAAGCCTATCTTCTTCTTGAATTTAGTAGTTAACTTTTTAGCTCCATTGATTATTTTAATGAAGCGTTCTGCTAAAAGAAATTTCACTTTGGTGGCTTTCATGGCGGTATTAATTTTATTTGGTCACTGGATTGATTTTTACCAAATGGTAATGGGTAGCTTGATGAAAGATCATGTTACTTTAGGTTGGTTGGATTTTGGAATCCTAGGATTCTTTGTGGGTGTTTTAATTTTAATGGTGGCTCGTTCATTAGCTAGCAAACCATTGATTGCAAAAAATCATCCTTTCTTAAAAGAAAGTATTATTCACCAAGTATAATAATTGGAACCAACTAATATTGATTTAGAAATAACGAATTAAAGAATTATGAGTTTATATTTATCTATCGCAATCATCGCCCTTATTTATGTGGTAATTTTTCAAATTGCCAAGGCGAGTGAATATGTATCTATCTTAAAAGGCGAGGAAAACAGCCGTAAACAAAACAACAAGATCAATGGATTTTTAATGATCGTGTTTTTAGTATTGGGTTTTGTGGGTGTGTATGTTTGTAATGACCTCCTTTTTGATAAAACTTTATTAGCACATCCTGCTGCAAGTATTCAAGGTGAAAAAGTAGACCAAATGCTTTGGATTACAATTGCGATTACAGGTATTGTGTTTATAGTTACTCAAATATTATTATTTTGGTTCTCCTACAAATACCAAGAGCAAGAAAACAGAAAAGTATTCTTTTTTGCACACAGTACTAAATTAGAATTAATATGGACTGCGATTCCTGCAATCACTCTAACAGTACTAGTAATTTTTGGTTTACGTAACTGGTTTTACTTTACAGGGGACGCTCCAAAAAATGCAATGGTGGTGGAAGTAACAGGAAAGCAATTTGGTTGGATTTTCCGTTACCCAGGAAAAGATGCAGTGTTTGGCAAAAAATATTATAAAAACATTGACCCAGCAAGTAACTCAGTAGGTATTATTTGGGATGATAAATATGCTCAAGATGATATATTAACGGAGCAAACAATGTATGTGGTAAAAGGTCAGCCAGTAAAATTAATTATTGGTTCAAGAGACGTTATTCATGACGTAGGTTTATCTGCATTCCGTTTAAAAATGGATGCCGTACCTGGTATCCCTACAACCATGTGGTTTACTCCTAAGTTTACTACAAAAGAAATGCGTGAAATAACAGGTAACCCTAACTATACTTACGAAATTTCATGTGATCAATTATGTGGTAACGGACACTACTCTATGAAAGGTGTGATTGAAGTTGTTGAGCAAGAAGAATATGATTTATGGATGGCTAAGCAAAAGCCTCAATATTTTGTTGCCAATCCGGATAAGGATCCAGAAGCTGTAAAAGCTGCTGCAACTTCAACAAAGGATAGCACTGCAAAAGTTGCAACTGCTAAAATGTAATTGAGCAAAGTATAAAACTTAATAAAGAAAATTATTTAAATAAAAGGTATGAGTCACGAAGCAGTATTACACGCACACGAATCTCATGGACATGATGATCATGGTCATCATGAACATCATGATACATTCTTAACTAAATATGTATTTAGTCAGGACCATAAAATGATCGCGAAGCAATTCTTGATCACAGGTATGGTTTGGGCGGTACTTGGTGGTTTAATGAGTGTGCTTTTCCGTTTACAATTAGGTTATCCTGATGCAAGTTTTCCTTGGTTAGAAGCTATCTTAGGTAAGTGGGCGAAGGGTGGTCAAATTACTCCCGAAGCTTATTACGCTTTAGTAACAACACACGGAACCGTATTGGTATTCTTTGTATTAACTGCAGGTTTATCTGGTACTTTTGCCAACTTCTTAATACCATTACAAATTGGTGCGCGTGATATGGCTTCGCCTTTCATGAACATGTTATCCTATTGGTTTTTCTTAGCGGCTAGTATTGTAATGATGTCTTCATTATTTGTAGAGACTGGACCATTTAGTGGTGGTTGGGTTGCTTATCCTCCATTGTCTGCATTACGTGATGCATCTCCAGGTTCTAAGTCTGGTATGGACTTATGGATTATATCAATGGCATTGTTTGTAGTGTCTTCATTATTAGGTGGATTAAACTATATCGCTACTATTTTAAACATGCGTACAAAAGGGATGAGCATGACGCGTTTACCTTTAACTATTTGGGCATTGTTCTTTACTGCGGTATTAGGTGTATTGTCTTTCCCAGTATTGTTGTCTGGTTTTATCTTATTAATTTTTGATAGAAACTTTGGTACCTCATTCTATCTTTCTGATATTTTTGTGAATGGTGTAGGTGCATTATCTAACGAAGGTGGTAGTGCTATTTTATACCAACACTTATTCTGGTTCTTAGGTCACCCTGAGGTATACATTATCTTATTACCTGCCATGGGTATGGTTTCTGAGATTATGTCTGTAAACTCTCGTAAGCCTATCTTTGGTTACATGGCTATGTTAGGTTCTTTATTTGCAATTGCAGTATTGGCCTTCTTAGTATGGGCGCACCATATGTTCGTTACAGGATTAAATCCTTTCTTAGGATCTGTATTTGTTCTTTTAACTTTATTAATCGCGGTTCCTTCTGCCATTAAAGTATTTAACTGGTTAACTACTTTATGGAGAGGTAATATCCGTTTCACTCCTGGTATGTTGTTTGCAATTGGTTTTGTAAGCTTATTTATCTCTGGTGGTTTAACAGGTATTTGGTTAGGAAATGCTGCATTGGATATTCACTTACACGATACGTATTTTGTAATTGCACACTTCCACATTGTAATGGGTGTGGCAAGTATGTTTGGTATGTTTGCAGGTGTGTACCATTGGTTCCCTAAAATGTACGGTCGCTATTTAAATAACTCTTTAGGCTACATGCACTTTTGGGTTACATTGGCAGGTGCTTACATGATTTTCTGGCCAATGCACTACGAAGGGTTAGCGGGTATGCCTCGTCGTTATTTTGATTTTAGCATTTGGGAAAGTTTTAAGCAATTCGCTGAATTAAATCGTTTCATTAGTACGGTTGCCATGATTGTTTTTGCTGCTCAACTTTTATTTATCATTAATTTCTTCTATTCTATATTCAAAGGTCGCAAAGTAACAGATCCAAACCCTTGGAAATCTAATACGCTAGAGTGGACTACTCCAATTAATCCTGGTCACGGTAACTGGCCTGGTGAAATTCCTGAAGTACATCGTTGGCCTTATGATTACGGTAAGGATGGTGTTGACTTTATCCCACAAGATGTTCCAGTGGGTGATCACGAATCAAGCCATTAAAAAATTGATTATGCCCTGTTTGATCAGGGCATAATTATTTTATCTCCAATAACGGGTTTATATAACTAATTAAGTGAAAGCAACTTTAAAAAATTACGGACAACTCATGAAGTTTACACTCAGTTTTACTGTAGTGTTTACTTGCGTAATTTGTTATCAGTTGGCACCTAATGTTGCAGGCTTTGATTGGTTCAATATTTTATTATTGACTTTTGCGGGACTATGTATTACAGGTAGTGCAAACGCCATTAATCAATCTGTCGAAAAAGATACCGATGCACTTATGAAGCGTACTAGCAGTCGTCCTGTTGCTGCTGGCAGACTAACACAACAACAAGCTTATGGCTTTGCTTTAATTACTGGAGTTGTAGGTGTTGGTTTAATGTGGTGGGGTTTTAATTTATCTTCTGCATTACTCTCTGCTTTTAGTTTGTTTTTATATGCGTTTATTTATACGCCACTTAAAAAAATAAATTCAATCGCAGTGTTAGTGGGTGCTTTTCCTGGTGCCATTCCTTGTTTAATTGGATGGGTGGCCGCTACCAATGAATTTAGTGCAGGTGGTTGGGCGTTATTATTAATTCAATTTTTATGGCAGTTCCCTCACTTTTGGGCAATTGCTTGGGTTTCACATAATGATTATTCTAAAGTAGGTTTTAAATTATTGCCTGCAAAAGAAGGTCCAACACGTTTTACAGCAGTACAAAGTATAATGTATGCAGTGCTTATGATTCCTATTGGTTTTATTCCGCACTACTTACACTTAACAGGTGATTGGAGTATGTGGGTGGTGTTGGTTGCAAATATTTTTATGGTAGTGCAATGTGTTAGATTGTATCAAAACATGGGTGTTCAAGCAGCACGTCGTGTTATGTTTAGCAGTTATATTTATTTACCCATTGTTTATTTATCCTTACTTGCGGACAAATTAAATTTCGTACATCTATAAAATTTTATTTATGTCAACAGATATTCAAATGGAAAAGAAAAAAATTCACCCTTACCAATTTTATTTATGGGCTGGATTAGGAAGTATTGTGATGATGTTTGCTGGTTTAACAAGTGCTTATATTGTTAAAAAGAGCCAGGCAAGCTGGTTGGAATTTGAATTGCCTAATGTATTTGTGGTTTCAACAGTCGTGATTTTAATTAGCAGCTTTACCATTCAAATGGCAGTGAAAAAGCAAAAAGAGCAGCAAGAAAATCAGTACCGAGGTTTTTTAGCAGTGACTGCTATTTTAGGTTTGGTGTTTATCATTTTACAAATACAGGGATTCAAAACATTGGAAGGAAATAGCATTGCTTTAACTGGAGCAAGAAGCAACTCTGCTGCTTCCTTTTTGTTTGTAATTACGGGGTTACACCTTTTGCACGTTTTAGGAGGTGTGATTGCCTTGGTTTGGATCAGTGTAAGGGTGTTTTCATCAAAAAATAACATAAATAACGACTTGCCAGTCAAATTGATATCCAATTATTGGCATTTTGTAGACATATTGTGGGTATACCTTTTTGTATTCCTTCATTGGGTGGGCTAAACCCAAAAAAAGTAGGGTATTTTTATTCAAATATCCTTGATAGCCAATATTTTTGCACTGAAATCGAAATAGCACATGTCAAATGTAACAACTGCTTCAACAAAGGAAGCAAAATGGTGGAACGGGGGAAAAAGCCCTTTTGATGTAGAATACGGTAAAGTAATGATGTGGTACTTTTTAATGAGTGACGCATTTACTTTTGGCGCATTCCTAATTGCTTATGGTACTGTACGTTTTTCAACAAACGGCTGGCCTAACCCAAATGAAGTTTTTAAAAGTTATCCTTTTGCTGGTGAAGGTACCAACGCTCCTTTAGTGTTTGTATCTATCATGACTTTCATTTTGATCATCAGTTCTGTAACAATGGTGTTGGCAGTACATGCTGGTAAAATGATGGATAAAAAAGGGGTTGTTAGAAATATGATTTTTACCATCATCGGTGGTATTGCTTTTTTAAGTTGTCAAGCTTGGGAGTGGAATCACTTACATCACGAAGGTGCATGGTGGGGTATGAATCCTTTTATCAACGCCGATGGAACAGCTTCATCTACTAACTTCACTAACTTTTTCTTTACTATCACAGGGTTCCATGGCTTTCACGTATTTAGTGGTGTAGTTATTAATATCATTATGTTAATCATGACTTTAACCAATCAGTTTGAGAAAAGAGGTCACTACTTAATGATTGAAAAAGCAGGATTATACTGGCACTTTGTAGACTTAGTGTGGGTATTTGTATTCACTTGTTTCTACTTATTATAAAATTGTAAAGCACTCGAGCTAAAAAATATTTCAAAAAGATTATTATGTCAAATCACGATACACACGAACACGGAGATCCAATTGCAGAGATTAAGAAAGTAACCATCATTTTATCTGTACTTACTATTGTTGAATTAATATTAGGATTCTGGATGATTGGTGTTACTTCAGAAGGAGGCCGTTTAGCCATTAAAGGAACGATTGTAATTTTAATGTTGGCTAAAGCATTTTATATTGTTGCTTACTTTATGCACTTAAAACATGAATTAAAGAACTTAATCATGACTATTGTTGTGCCATTAGCTTTATTCATTTGGTTTATTACTGCATTCTTATCTGATGGTAATTCATTCAGAAATTTACGTAACACTTACGACCCTCATTTTAAGGCACAATCTACTATTAAAGTAGAAGCTAAGGAAGGTCATCATGGGGAAGAAGGTACTAAAGAGGCTGCCCCTGCTAAAGCTGCTGAGACTGAAAAGAAATAATAAACGTTTAAGTTTACGATATTAAAAACCATCCCTATTGGATGGTTTTTTGTTTAAATCAAGTGCCATTTAGGCTTTCCGTTGTAACTTTGCTTATCAAATTATTCTATGTCTAAAAAATCGATTTACGGTTTAATCATTGCCTTATTAATACCCGTTTTATGTTACTTGTGGTTGAAGCAAGCGAGTGATAGTGCAGTCATTATGCCACGTCATTATTTATTAGACACCGTAGTTGAAAAGGAAGTAAGGGGCAAACAAATTACCGATAGTATTTGGCATACTACAAAAGATATTCGTTTAGTAAATCAATTAGGAGACACTGTAAATCTATATGATCAAAAAGGTAAAATAATTATTCTTGATTTTTTCTTTACCAGTTGTGGAAGCATTTGTCCTAAGCTTACACGCAATATGGTAAAGTTGCAACAGTCTTTTACCAGAGGGGGAGATATTCGTAAAAAACAAGTGGATACCTCCATTGTACAATTTATTTCGATGTCAGTGGATCCTGCAAGAGACAGTGTGTCCGTGTTAAGAGAGTATGCCAATAAAATGGATGTGGTTTCGGATAACTGGTGGATGTTAACAGGCAATAGAGATTCCATTTACAAATTTGCATTTGAAGAAATGAGAGTGGACAAATTTAGCATGGAACCCGTGAACCCCGATTTTGTTCATACCAGTCGATTTATTTTGATTGATAAAAATATGCAAGTGCGTGGTTATTATAATGGATTAGATTCCACCTCGCTTTTAAAATTAGCCAAAGATGTTGGATACATTATGTTGGAAAAAGATCGTACTAAAAAGAGCGAAGTTTTTCAACAAATTATTGAACTAAGCTGGTTATGGCTTGTTATAGCTGTATTAGTTGGTGGCTTTGTATATTATTTCACAAGCACTAGACAAAAAAATTAATTTATATGTTAACTCCTTCAATTCAAAAGAACGACAAAAAAGCTAAATGGTTAATAGGTATATTTAGTGTTGTTGTTTTTGTTGCTGTAACTTTTTTAAGCAAATTCACATTAGAAGTGGAATTGCCTTTTGACAAACATATTTTTGCATTAATCAATGCGCTTTTAAATACGGGCGTTGCTATTTTATTAGTATTCGCAATTATTGCCATTAAGAATAAAAAATACCAGTTACATAAAAATTTAATGCTTACTGCTTTGACGCTTTCGGTATTATTTTTAGTCACTTATATTGCGCACCATTTATTTGCTGGGGAAGCGCGCTTTGGCGATGTAAATTTTGATGGTCAAGTAGATGCTGCCGAAGCTGCAGCAGTTGGCAATTTGCGTCCTTTCTATTTAATTTTATTAACTACACATATAATTTTAGCAGCTACTAGTTTACCATTTATTTTATTTACTGCTTACCGTGGTTTAACGGGAGAATATGAGGATCATAAACGCAAAGGAAGAACCATGTGGAAGATATGGTTTTATGTTGCGGCAACAGGGCCGTTGGTGTATATGATGATTAAGCCTTATTATCATTAAAAAAAATTCCACTTCTATTTTAATACCCCAACTCAATAGCTGGGTCCCAAAATAGTTTGTCAAAGTCCACTACGGTTTCGTTTTGGACTTTTATTTTTTCTTTCTCTAATAGTTCTTGCATTTTAGTAGGCGTCTCAAAATGTGCCTTACCCGTTAACATTCCATTTCTATTGACTACTCGGTGGGCAGGTACTTTTGGTTTTACACTGTGTGAGGCATTCATGGCCCAGCCTACCATTCTTGAACTTCCGCCGGTCCCAATATATTTTGCAATAGCTCCATAGCTTGTTACACGACCTTTTGGAATTAATCGCACCACATCAAAAACGTTTTGAAAAAAATCTTTAGTCTTGGGGGTGTATTCCATCTTTATTGTTTTTACACAATGTGTTTCTAATTAATTGCGCGCGTGTTTTAATGGGTTCAGGTACTGCTTCATAATCAAATGGGCAATGTTTACAAGCTTGTCCACAACAATATCCTCTTGCCTCGTGATAGGCTGCAGTAAACACCCACATTCCTTTTGGGTCAATATAATAATCTACATCTTTAATCATGCTCACTCACTTAATATGCTTTCTATAACAATTTATTCCATTGCTTGTTTACCGTTACGGGCTAAACTTTCGTGCGTTTCAGTCACTTCAAATTCAGCGATGATCTCTTTTAATTTTTCATCTAATTCAATAGGAAGCTCCTTGTCTAATTTAAATTGAATATAGTGAATTCGGTTGCTACTTGCAATATTGAGTCCTTCATAATACGTCTTAATGGCATATCTGTCTTCCCATTTATCTGACTGCATAAATTCAGTGCTATACAAATTATCCGTTGCAGTGATAGTGGTGAGGCCATATAATTCAACTACTGTTTTGGTAAATAAAAATAAATTAGGACTATCGGTTTTTAAATGCACGATACCATTTGGCTGTAAAAACTGTTGATAAAGGCGCAAAAATTTAGGATGCGTTAATCTTTTCTTTGCTTTAGATAATCTTAATTGCGGATCGGGGAAAGTAATCCATATTTCATTTACCTCATCTTTTGCAAAGTATTGCGTTACTTGATCAATTTGAGTTCTTATAAATGCAACATTTTTTAAGCCATCTCTGTTCGCAATACTTGCACCTTTCCAAATACGATTGCCTTTTAAATCTAATCCTATAAAATTTTGATTGGCATACTTGCGCCCTAAACCTACAGCGTATTCTCCACGGCCGCAGGCAAGTTCTAATACCAAGGGTTTAGAAGGTTGTGCAATAGCCAAATTGTCTAATGCAATATTCGTAGTTTCTTTTTCTAGCTCCTGAAAAAAGGCATTCCATTTGCCAGGCATCCCTTGCGGATATTCCAGCACATTTTCATATTCCTTTATTGCTGCGAACTTAATTAGTTTTTTCTGCCCCATTTAGTAAAGATACTTCCAAGAGAGGATTCTAGGAGAATATTTACTTGAAAAGTATAATAAACTCAAATAACCTAATGTTTCATTAATTGAACAGCCTTTTGTGCTACAATCGGCGCAATGGCAACGCCCATGCCACTCATGCGCACAGCGCAAAAAACATTCGGTTGTAATTCCTGAATAATTGGTTTTTTAATTTTTCCCATACCCATGGTACCACTCCAGCGTAATTCTATTTTTGGTTTTTTTGCACCCTTTGGTAAAATGCGCTTCATCATAAAAGCTTCTAAAGTTTTTTGAATCAATTTCGAAGTTTCTAATGAGGTTGTTTTTTCATTTTTAAAATCTTTATTACGTGCTCCACCAAGTAACAATCTATTGCCTACATTTCTGAAATAATAAAAGCCTTCGTCAAAATGAAATGTCCCTTTGAATTTTAAATTGGGTATAGGTGCTGTTATAAATACCTGACCTCTTGCGGGCACCACGTCTAATTC
The DNA here is from genome assembly GCA_903874055.1 of uncultured Bacteroidota bacterium. Classification (GTDB taxonomy): domain Bacteria; phylum Bacteroidota; class Bacteroidia; order Chitinophagales; family Chitinophagaceae; genus Sediminibacterium. The sequence continues at coordinate 12,341 of CAIQQR010000025.1, forward strand.
AGGCAATAATTTTTTTGCAAATCCATTGGTACAAATAAGTAATTGCTTTGTTTCAATTGAAGCTTCTAAATTTGTTTTAATTGTCACTCCTTTTTTATGTGACTTAAATTTTTTGACCTCTGTATTAAATAATATTTGAACTCCTTTTGTTTGCACTTCTTTTTGCAATGCTAATACCAATTTTGCTGAATTTAATTGTCCTTCAAATGGACTATACGCCAACGCGTTTATTTTTTGAAATCCTAATTTTTGAATCTGCTTTGATTCATTTGTATAAATTGGTAAATATTTTCCATTTTTTTTAGGCGTGCCTAATGCAGGGGCTAGTATTTTATTTAAATAAGCAATATCTGCATCTAACTTTTTAATATCATATGCACCACCTTCTTCAAATAATTCATAGCCACCAAATTGATCGTATTCAATTGTTTTATTATCAAATACTTTTTGAATTCTTTGTAATCCATCATACCTCATTTTCACCGTTTCCAACATATTGGATACTCCCATTAGTTGAACATCATACATAAGTTCGGATACGCTTCCAAAACAACTAAAGCCTGCATTGCGGGTGCTGGCCCCAGCAGGAATAACCCCTCTCTCCAAAATGGTAATCTGTAGTTTTGGGTTTTTGTTAATTAGCTCATAAGCAGTCCACAAGCCCACAAACCCACATCCAATTATTACCACATCTTTTGGACCGAAATAGGTGGATTGCTCCCATACAGATATTGCCATGACGCTTTATTTAGTATACAAATATCCCATTTCACACTGAATATGCCTAAAATGTTCCTTTTTCTGCACTAAAATGAATCATTTTGGAACAAATTTGAAAAGGTTCTTTAGCTATTTTCTAATTGTTAGTAGTAAATTGAACAAAATTATAACCAAATGAAAAAAATGCTAATCTTGGGTCTTTGTGTTGCTTCCGTAGTTATTGGATGCAAATCTGAAACCAAAACCACTTCTCAAACGGGTGTTTACACACTTGATAAACAAGTAATCACAGACGGTAAAACCGAAATGGTGAAATCTACTGCAAACGGAGATGTACAGTACAAAATTTATACGAATGAAGGATACTTTTATATA
>CAIQQR010000026.1 GCA_903874055.1 uncultured Bacteroidota bacterium
GGCCACTCAATTGAGTGGCCTTTTTATTATATCATTTTAGAGGGGATTAAAATAATCCTTTTCTTAAAGTTGTTTTACCTTCTCCAATCTTGAAACCATTGTTATATACTTCAACTTTATATTCGCCCTCTGTTAATTTTGAAGTTTGTTTGATATCAAAGTTTACTGGTAATACTGCGTTTTGTACATATTGAACAGTCAACTTATTTGAATAAGTTCTTTGTCCATCCTCTCTTGTTGAAAGTGAAGCGTCTCCAACAGCTTTGCCATCTGGGCTCGTTAAACAAACATAAATATCTTGATTGCTTGATGGCGTAATTTTATTTTTATCTAATTGGAAAGAAATACGTATTGTGTTTGCTCTTTTAGCATTAGTTGTTTTTCTTTCGCTACCATCTTCTCTGACTCTTAATGATTCAATATTGAAAGTAGAAGCGTGCAGGGTAGAACCAATATCTTGAAGTCTTTCTTTTTCTTTTGTAGTAGAAGAAAGGTTGGTGTTTAATGTACTATTTTGGTTGGTTAAATCCTCATTTTTAGCAGTTAATTGTTTGTTCTCTGCTTGTGCTTTTTCTAAGTCAGCAACCAAACCAGTTACTTTGGTATTTAATTCAGCAATTAAAGTTTTAGCCTCAGCCAATTCTTTATTAGTTGCATTTTGTTTCTTTAAAATGTTGCCAATATTTGACTTTAACTTTTGAATTTCATTTGTCTTTGTTTGCAAATCGCCAGAAAGCTGGGTATTTTGTAAGTTTAATGAATCTACTTTTGCAGATGCTGCAATAAAGGCGGTATTGATTACATTTTTGCTACTATCAATAGCAGCTACTTTAACATCATTTTCTTTTACTAATTCGGTTTTTGAACTATTAAAATAGATCCAAGAACCGATTAGGGCAACCACTAATACACCAATAATAATTTTGCTGCCGTTTCCAGATGATTCGTTACTCATAAAATTTGTTTTAATATTTGCCACTAAGTTATAAAATTTTAAGCACATATATGCCATTCGAATAAAATGGAAATATTTTAACGAATCGTTAATTGAATCTTTATCTTTGAATATGCCTACTGCTAAAATAATTGCTAACTGGAAAAAAAATGTGTTTGACGCCGTCTATTGGTTAGAAGGGGAGGAGCCTTTTTATATTGACCAGGTGGTTGAATATGCTGAAAAACATTTGTTAGCAGAAGCCGAGCAGGCTTTTAATATGACAATTTTCTACGGAAAAGATGCGGATTGGGCACAGGTTATTAATGCATGTAAAAGGTATCCAGTTTTTGCAGAAAAACAAGTAGTTATTTTAAAGGAGGCGCAACATATGGGCCAAATTGAAAAGCTGCTTTCTTATATCGAAAATCCTTTAAGCTCTACTATTTTTATTGTTGCCCATAAAGACAAAAATGTGGACGGAAGATCGGCCCTGGCTAAAGCATTAAAAACAAAGGCGGTAGTAGTGAGTACAAAAAAAATGTACGACAATAAATTACCTGAATGGGTCATGGGGTGGGTTTCCGAAAGAGGGTATCAAATAAATGCCAAAGCAGTTCAAATTATTGTTGATCACATTGGTAACGATTTGAATAGAATTCAAAATGAGCTGGAGAAATTGATTGTGAATTTAGGGGATCGTAAAAAAATGACTGATGATGATATTGAAAAATATATTGGCATCAGTAAAGAATACAATGCTTTTGAATTTCAAGATGCAGTTGCACAGAAAAACTTTTCAAAAGCGATTAAAATGATTCAATATTTTGAATCCAATAATAAAGCAGCACCTATTCAATTGATACTTCCAACCCTCTATACTTTTTTTAGTAAGCTATATGCTATTTATGGATTAGGAACTTCGGATGAGCGTAGAATTGCCAGCGAAGTGGGCATACCGCCATTTTTGGTAAAAAATTATGCTGCAGCAGCAAGACATTATTCTTATGGAAAAGTGGAACAAATTCTATTAACTGTTCAAGAATACAATTTAAAAGTAATAGGCATCAATGATGCTGATAATACCGATGCCGACTTGTTAAAAGAGTTGGTGATTAAGATAATGGATGTTGGCTTAAAATAGCTTTTGAAGAATTTACATCTTCATTCAATTGAGCCTTTAATGCATCTAACCCATTGAATTTAACCTCGCCTCTTATATAATCATACACCATAACAGTGATGGTTTGTTCGTAAATATCTTCGTTAAAATCAAAAATATTTACTTCAATTACTTTTTTATGCCCATCAACAGTAGGTCTTACCCCAATGTTCATCATGCCATCTAAGGTATTTGCACCAAAACATGCTCCTTTAACCCGAACTGCATAAACACCATTCGCAGGAATTAATTTTTCTTCATCATTGATATGCAAATTTGCAGTTGGGAAGCCGATGGTTCTTCCAATTTGATTCCCTCGTACAATAAATCCGTCAAAGAAATAAGCGTATCCAAGTAAATCATTGGCCTTTACAATATTTTTTTCAGCTAAGTAGTTTCTAATCTGCGTTGAACTTATTATTTCATCATCTACTAATTGTTCATTGATCTGTTCAACATTAAATCCAATGGATAAGCCCCTTTTTTTCAGTAATTCAAAATCGCCTGTTCTTCCTTTACCAAATCTATGATCGTAACCAACAATAATGGTATGAGGATGAAAATTTGCCACAAGAAATAAATTGATATAATCACCCGCACTTAAATTAGAAAATTGATAGTCAAATGGAATTACCACTAAATGGTCAATTCCTGATTTTTCTAATAAAACAATACGTTCATTTAAGCTAGTTAATTGCTTTATTTCTCCAGGAATTGAGGAAGTAATTTTACGAGGGTGCGGATGGAAAGTAATAATAATGGTTTCGCCCCCAATGGTAGCAGCAATTTCCTTCATTCTTCCAATAATTTGCTGATGTCCTTTGTGAACACCATCAAATGCGCCAGTAGTAATGACCCCTTTATTAAATTGGGGTAAATCTTTTAAATTATAATGAACCTTCATCTTAAGTTGCTAAATATGGCACAAATGTAAAACAATTGTACCTTTGTGCTTCAAATCAATTTAGTTCATGTCATTGTATGCCCAACGCGGAGTATCCGCACAAAAAGAAGAAGTGCACGCAGCCATTCAAAAATTAGATCAAGGCTTGTATCCAAATGCCTTTTGTAAGTTGTATGCCGACTTTTTAGGTGGGCAAGATGATTACATAAATATTATGCATGCTGATGGGGCTGGTACCAAAAGCATTTTGGCATATATCTATTGGAAAGAAACTGGAGATGCTAGTGTTTGGAAGGGCATTGCACAGGACGCTATTGCCATGAATTTAGATGATTTATTATGTGTTGGTATCTATGATCAAATTCTTTTTTCCTCTACTATTGATAGAAATAAGTCAGTTATAACTGGAGAGATTTTAAGTCAAGTGATTAATGGGACGCAGGATTTTTTCAATACTTTAAAAACATACGGAGTTCATATTGAATTTTTAGGGGGTGAAACTGCAGATGTGGGTGATGTGGTAAGGACGATTGCCGTAAATGGAACCATGACGGCAAGATGGCCAAAAGCTAAATTGGTAACAAACGATTTAATTGCCCCTGGTCAGGTGATTGTAGGATTTTCAAGTCATGGGAAAGCCAATTATGAAACTGAATATAATAGTGGGCTAGGCAGTAATGGTTTAACCAGTGCGAGACATGATGTATTGAGTAAAGAATATGCTACTAAATATCCGGAGACTTTTGAGTCAAGCTTGTCAGACGCGGTTGTTTATATAGGTAAGAATAAAGTAACAGATAATTTAGAGATTCCAGGGTTTGGATCTATTTCGGTAGGCAAATTATTACTGAGCCCAACTAGAACCTATGCTCCATTAGTAAAGGCCATATTAACCGAACATTTCGATTCGGTTAAGGGAATGATACATTGTAGTGGAGGTGGTCAAACTAAGTGTATGAAATATTTACCTGGCAATATGCGTATAGTTAAAGATAACTTTATGCAAATACCACCAATATTCAATTTAATTCAGGCAAATTCTGGGGCAAATGCGCGTGAAATGTACCAGGTGTTTAATATGGGTCATAGATTGGAAATATTCTCTGATGCCTCAAAAGCTGAAAGTTTAATTTCAATTGCTAATTCTTTAGGTATTGATGCTCAAGTAATTGGAAGAGTTGAAGAATGTGCAACAAAAGAATTGGTTTTAAAAGGAGACTTTGGAACTGAGGTGTTTAGTTATTAAATTGCAGTAAAAGTTATATACAAATTCTAAAAATTTTGATATGTCAGAAGTAGTAGTAAATCTTGAAAATGTGAACATTTACCAAAGTGGAAGTCTTATTTTACAAGATGTGAATTTTAAAGTAGAGAAGGGTGAATTTGTGTATTTAGTAGGCAAGACTGGTACGGGTAAAAGTAGTTTATTGAAAACTTTGTATGGTGAATTGACTTTGACAGAGGGTACCGGTGACGTAGTAGGTTTTAATTTAAAGGATATGACTTGGAAAACTTTGCCATTTTTAAGAAGAAATTTAGGTGTAGTATTCCAGGATTTTCAGTTGTTAACGGATAGAAATGTGCATGAAAACCTAAGATTTGTGTTAAAAGCGACAGGTTGGGAAGATGAAAAGTTAGTAGAACAAAAAATTAATGATGTTTTGGCCAAAGTGGGCCTTCAAAATAAAGGGTTTAAGATGACATTTGAGATGAGTGGCGGGGAGCAACAAAGGGTAGACATTGCCCGTGCATTATTAAACTCACCAAAATTGATATTGGCCGACGAGCCTACAGGTAGCTTAGACCCTGAAACCAGCGATGAAATTATGCAATTGCTCTTTCAAATAGCCAAAGAGGACGGCGCTGCGATTGTAATGGCTACCCATGATTTTATGGTGGTAAACAAGTTCCCTTCAAGGACTTTGACCACGGAGGGCGGTAGACTTGTTAGTAAGTCCTAATTTTTCCCACAATTCAATATAAAATGCCCTTTTTTGCTTGAATTCTAGTGTCTTTTTCTTATGTTCGCAGACATTTTAAAGAGCAATAATAGTGAGACTAAAGTCATTAGAAATCAAAGGGTTCAAGAGTTTTGCTGACAAAACCGTCGTAACTTTTGACGAGGGGATTACGGGCATCATTGGACCAAACGGATGTGGTAAAAGTAATATCATTGATAGTATCCGTTGGGTAATTGGGGAATCAAAAATTTCTGCATTAAGATCGGAGAATTTAGATTCATTGGTTTTCAATGGTTCTAAAACCAGAAATGGAAGTAGTATGGCGGAAGTAAGTTTGACTTTCGAAAATACCAAGAATTTATTACCAACCGAATTCAGTACCATAACTGTAACCCGTCGTTATTATAAAAACGGAGAAAGTGAATATCGCTTAAACGATGTTGCATGTCGATTAAAAGATATCCATAATTTATTTATGGATACCGGTGTAAGTACAGATAGCTATGCTATTATCGAATTAGGAATGGTAGATGATATTATCAAGGATAAAGATAATAGTCGTCGTAGAATGTTGGAACAAGCTGCTGGGATTACGATCTATAAAACAAGAAAGAAAGAAGCAAAAAATAAATTAGATGCTACTGAGCAGGATTTATCTAGAATTGAAGATTTGTTATTTGAAATTAATAACCAACTAAAAACCTTAGAGAATCAAGCTAAAAAAGCAGAGAAGTATTTTGAAATAAAGAAAGACTACCAAGCTACAGCCATTGAATTAGCTATTGCAAGTTTAGAAGGATTTAATATTAGCTACAAAGAATTAAATGAGCAACAAGATACTGAAACAGATAAGAAAGTTCATTTAGAAGCACAAATTGCTTTAGAAGAAGCAGCATTGGAGCAAGAACGAGTAGTGTTCATTGAAAAGGAACGTGCTTTACAAAGCTTGCAACATGAGTTTAATGAAAAGGTTGAAGCATTAAGAACAAAGCAAAATGAAAAAAACTTAGCGGATCAAAGATTAAATTATTTGAACGATAAGGAATCAAATTTGCAAGCGTTCTTGGAGCGTGCCGAAGGTCAATTAAAAACAATTGGTGATTCTATTGAGTATACAAAGTTGCAAGTAGTTGAAGAAGAAAAATTATACAATGATTTTAAAAATAGAGTTGAAACATCACAATCAGAGTTAACGAACAAACGTGCTCAGTTTGATGATCAACGTTCTGTATTAGATGGTTTACGTCAACAATACGGTCAAATACAAAGAAGCCAGTTTGATGCTGAAAAGAAAGTAGCAGTATCTGATACATCTATTCAAAATGTTTTAAGAAGTCAAGAACAATTAGCATCTGAACAAGCTCATCGAGCAACTCAAATTGAGGAGTTAACAGCAACATTAGCCACAAAAGAGGCCGATTTAACTGCAAGAAAAGAACATTTAGCAGCTTTGCAAGAACAACATGAAAAAGCAAAAGCTGCAATTTTTGAAACACAGGCTCAATTGGAAGTGTTGAGATCCAACTTAGCGGATCAAACTAGAATTTTAGATGCTAAGAAAAACGAATACGATTTATTAAAGAGCCTAGTGGACTCCATGGAAGGTTATCCAGAGAGCGTTAAGTTTTTACATAAGAATACAGGCTGGAATCACAACGCACCTATCTTATCTGATATTTTGTATGTGCAAGAGCAATACCGTACTGCAGTTGAGAATGTATTAGAGCCCTACTTAAACTATTATGTTGTAAATAATTTAAAAGAGGGAATGCAAGCCGTTCAATTGTTGGATGACAACAAAAAAGGAAAGGCTAATTTCTTTTTATTAGATCAATTAAGTGGCGCAAAAGCAGAATCTGCTCCAGCAAATACCATAGCTGCATTATCAGTAATTGAAATTGACCCTCAATACGCAGCTTTAGCAAATCATTTATTGGGCAATGTATTTATTGCAGAAAATGAAGCAGCTTTAGAAGCAAACCATGCTGGCGTTATTTTAGAGAAGTCTGGTAAATATGTGAAAGGTAAATTCACATTAACTGGTGGTAGTGTTGGATTATTTGAAGGAAAGAAAATTGGACGTGCTAAAAATTTAGAAAAATTATTGGAAGACATTCAGTCACAAGAAAAAGTGGTGAATGAATTAAAAGATCAAATCCAAAAACAACATAATTCGGTATTGGTATTTAATGAGCAATTAAAGGAAAATGAGATTCGTTCAACAGAGCAATCTATTAATACTTTAATCAACGAAGTATTTGCTAATAAAAACCGATTAGAGAACTTGCAATCCGCGCAAGCGAACGCAGTTACTAAATTGGCAGAGTTTGCTGCAAAGGTTCAGGAAGAGCATGCAGCAATTGCTGATACAAGAGTTGCCTTGGAAGCGTTGAATGTTTCTTTACATGAAACACAAGCTAAATTAGAAGCTATTGAATTGGCATACCAAGCTGCAGAGCAAGCGTATCATTTGGCATCTGGTGAATTCAATGAAATGAATTTACAGTTGACAAAACAACAAAGTAAGATTGAATCATTGCAACAAGAAGTTGTGTTTAAGGAAAATCAATTAAATGATTTACATACACAAATTCAAAGCAATACTGCTCAATTAACCGAAGCTTCTACTGCTATTGTAGAAAGCAAAGAACAATTGGCTCAAATTGAAGAGGCTTTAGTTTCATTAATTAAGACGAAGGAAGAAGAAGAGCAAAAATTAAACCAAGCAGATCAAGCTTATTATACTTTACGTAACAATCTTCAAGAAAAAGAAAGTGCTTTAAGAACTCAAATTAAGTCTAAGGAATTAGTAGATCAATTAATCAATGAAATCAAAGACAAATTGAACAATCTTAAATTGCAGTTATCTGGAATGAAAGAGCGTTTAAGCGTTGAGTTTAAAGTAGAATTAGAAGAAGTATTGGATAAAGGTCGTCAAACTGAAGAAACTTTAGAGGAATTGCAACAAAGTTCAGAAAAAATGAAGAAGCGTTTGGAGAATATGGGTGAAGTGAATCCAACTGCCATTGAAGCATATACCGAAATGAAAAAGCGTTACGATTTCATTTTAGAACAAAAGAATGACTTAGTAACCGCAAAAGAAAGTTTATTACAAACTATTCAAGAGGTAGAAGCCACTGCTAATCAAGCATTCCTTGAAACATACAATACGGCTAGAGAAAACTTCCAAAAAGTATTTAAAGCTTTATTTACCGAGGAAGATTCTTGTGACTTAGTATTGGTAGATCCAGATAATTTAGCAGAAACTGCAGTAGAGATTGTTGCGAAGCCTAAGGGTAAGCGTCCATCTTCCATTACACAGTTATCAGGAGGAGAGCGTACTTTAACTGCAACTGCCATGTTATTTGCAATTTACTTAATCAAGCCAGCACCATTCTGTATTTTGGATGAGGTGGATGCACCATTGGATGATGCGAACGTAGGTAAGTTCACACAAATGATTCAGAAGTTCTCCGACAATTCACAGTTTATTATTGTAACACACAATAAGCAAACCATGAGTGCAGTGGATGTAATTTACGGTGTAACCATGCAAGAGCCTGGTGTAAGTAAATTGGTTCCTGTTGACTTTAGAAGTTTAAGCAATTAATTTTTTAATGATAAAGTAGCTTTAAGAGTCCTTGGTAGCAATACTAGGGGCTCTTTTTAATTAATGATCAAATCTTCCATTATATTATTCCTTATTTGTTTTTTCCTTTACTTGCCTTTTAGTAGAGAGCCAGATTATTTTGATAGTGAAACTGCGCCTGCTAACATTGTATCAAGAGGAGATAGTGTAGTAGCGCTATATAATGAGTTTGGTAAACCCTATTCCTTAAAATTAGATAAGCAAACTTATGCCAGTAAAATTGGGCAGCCAACCGAAGTGATTTATGAATTAAGGCATCCTGAAAAAGCAGCTATTAATCAAGCATGGGGCTATTGGTTTATAGGAAAAGAAATAGCATGGTCTTTTGGCCTATTCGCGGTATTATTAGGTGTAGCATTTGCAACAACCAATAATCCACATCCTGATGCTTTAGCCGAACAGTTAAGCTATAAGCAAGAAAACAAAACAAAGTATCAGTAAAAAAATATTAGCGTTTTAATAATCGTTTGATCTCTTTGTCAACATCACGGTTCTTGATGGTTTCGCGTTTGTCAAATTCTTTCTTACCCTTACCAATTCCGATCTCTAATTTCGCTAAATGCTTTTCATTAAAAAAGATACGTAATGGCACAATCGTGAATCCTTTTTCTTTCACTTTGGATTCAATCTTTTTTAGCTCTCTTTTTTGAAGTAGTAATTTTCGATCATGTACTTCAATATGATTGTTTGCAGAACCATGAGAGTAGGCATTGATATATAAACTGCGTACCCATAATTCGCCTCTATCAAAAAAACAGAAAGAGTCATTAAAACTCACTTTACCCTCTCTAATTGACTTTACCTCAGTTCCAAGCAATACCATGCCAGCAACATATTTGTCCTCTATGTTGTAATTAAAATAGGCCTGCCTATTGTTTAATTCTTTTGCCGCTATTGCCTTTGATTTAGCCATAAAAAATGTCCCGGTCTTACGGCCGGGACAACAAAAGTAGTATAAGTAACGCTAGTTTCTAAACAAAAAGGCTACTTCGGATAATTTATTTTTTAATTCCTTACGATCAACGATGAAATCAAGGAAACCATGATCTAGTAAAAATTCACTTCTTTGAAATCCAGGAGGAAGATCTTTTTTAATGGTTTCTTTAATAACCCTTGGACCAGCAAATCCAATTAAGGCCCCTGGCTCCGCAATATTAATATCACCTAGCATTCCAAAGCTAGCAGAAATACCTCCAAAAGTAGGATCGGTTAACAAAGAGATAAATGGAAGCTTGGCATCACTTAATTGCGAAAGCTTACCGCTTGTTTTTGCTAATTGCATTAAGCTAAATGCGCTTTCCATCATACGTGCACCACCACTTTTACTAATTACTAAAAAGGGAAGGCGATTTGCGATGCAATAGTCTACAGCCCTTGCAAATTTTTCACCCATTACACTTCCTAATGATCCACCAATAAATTCAAAA
>CAIQQR010000027.1 GCA_903874055.1 uncultured Bacteroidota bacterium
AATAGTTCATGCATTTTAAATAACAGGTCATCAAAATCCATTGCACCGCTTTTAAAACAACGCGCTACATAGCTTGCATAAATCTCTGCAATTTGTGGACGATTGCTTCTGGCGTCTTCTTGTTTTAAAAAATTGTCCATAGCATATTCTGCTGGACCCACTAAAGCATTTTTTGCACTTGAAATTCTATTTAAAACAATATTGGGTTTATATAATTTATCATCTAAACCCATATCGTTAATAACTTGTTTTAATACCGACTTAGAATCGTCGGAATCATAGATGGTAAAGCTTTGAGGATACCCTATTTTAGACGCTTCCGCTCTTAATATGCGTGCAAATACACTATGGAATGTACCGATATATAAATTTCTTGCTTCCGTATTACCAAGTGCTTTTTCAACACGCGCTTTCATTTCGGCCGCAGCCTTATTAGTAAAAGTAAGTGCAAGAATATTAAATGAATCCACACCACTATACATTAAATGTGCAATGCGTGAAGTAAGTACTTTTGTTTTACCACTACCTGCTCCGGCAATAATCATCAAGGGGCCATTCAAATGTAAAACCGCTTCTTTCTGTCTTTCGTTGAGTCCGTCTAAATACGCTTGTTGCATTGAGCGAAGATAAACAAAAACCCCACCTTTCAAGGGTGGGGTTTGATAGTTTTTATAAAACTAAAATGGTCTTACTTTTTCTCTAGTAATTTGAAGAATTGATCTAATTGAGGTAAGATCACGATTCTTGTACGTCTGTTTTTAGCTCTGTTTTCAGCCGTATTGTTTTCTGCAACAGGAATATATTCTGATCTACCAGCAGCAGTCATACGCTTAGGATCTAAACCATAAGTTTCTTGTAAAATACGTACTACTGTAGTTGCACGCTTTACAGATAAATCCCAGTTGTCTTCTAAAGCAGGATTTGTACCTAATAATTGTTTAGTGTCTGTGTGACCTTCCACCATAAATTCAATTTGAGGTTGAGCAGCTAATACTTTAGCAACCTTACCTAGCACCACTTTAGCTTTATCTGTAACAGTAAAGCTTCCACTTTTAAATAATAATTTATCAGAGATGTCTACGTAAACAACACCTTTATCCACTTTAACATTGATATCTCCATCGCTTAAATCACCAATCGCACCTTTCAAATTCATTACCAAGTTCATGTTAATAGAATCTTTACGCGCAATTGAGCTTTGTAAACCTTGAATATATAAATCTTTAGCACCAAGATTATCTAAAGACTTTTTAATGCTTTCCGCTTGAGCGCCAGTAACTACTGATAAATCTTTTAATTGACTTAACACTACATTGTTATTAGATTTTAAGAAATCTATTTGTTTGTTTAAATCATCAATTGTTGCTTGAGCAGATTTTGCTTTATCATTTGCCTTGTCGGTAGCTGACTTACTTTTGTTTAATTCGTCTTCAGCATTACGTAGTTTTCCTTGTAATTCTGCATAAGCACCATTCAATTGAGCAACTTTTGCTTCACTTTCTTGTAATTTTTTAGGACTCACACAAGAATAAGCACCTATACTTACAATTGCAAGTGCTAAAAAAATCTTACTTTTCATACTCTATTTTTTTTATTTATTAATAAAATTTGCCAACGGCTAAAACAAAAATACTAATATAGAACAGCCTTTCAAAACATTTGTTTAAAAATTAACTTGACGCTAACCTTCTATGTCTTCGGTGATGCTATAATCGGGAATATATCCTAGCATACCCTTAAAAAAGGCAACAATTTTTCGTTTGTCTCCTGTTTCATCATCACTTGTGTAAAAAGGTGCTCCAAATACCACTTTTTTGTTACCAAAGTCTAAGCCAACTAGAATTATGGGGATATTGGCGTTTTTAGCAATATGGTAAAAGCCGGTTCTAAGCCTGCTCACCTTTTTTCGAGTTCCCTCTGGAGATAAGGCAATATGAAAGCTTTCTTTCTCATTATATAGCTTTACCACCTGGTCAACCTGATTTAGGTTTTTGCTTCTTTCTACAGGAAAACCGCCCAATTTTCGCAAAATAACCCCAAAAATGCCCCAAAAAAGCTCTTTTTTGCCCAAAAAATGCACAAATTCAATATGCACTTTTTTTCTAATAGCAAGTCCTAGAAAAAAGTCTAAATAATGGGTATGAGGTGCGACAACCAGGATGGACTTTTTCAATTCAAAAGGAAATTGACCTTCCACCTTCCAACCTCTCACTTTAAAAATCCACCAAGCAATTAACTGTTGCATATAATTTATTGAGTCAAAGCTAATAACAAATCTGCATTTTCTTCTTCCTTCACGTCGGCTGCCTCCCATTTTATTACTTTTAATTTCGGGAATTCCAGATTCACTTCGGGATGTGTAAATTTTTCATACCATTTATCATAGTACTTTAATAATATATTAAATGCAGCACTTATATCGTCGTTTTCTAAAAATTGGATTGTATTTTTTGTTTCTAATCCTCCCAATCTTTTTTGTATTCTTTGGGTTGCACTAATTAAATCGGCTTTATTAAAAATACCATATTGCTTCACAATAAACTGTAACCTTTTTTCAAAAGGAATATTGATAAAGTAGCAAGCGCTATTGCGCATTAATTTAAAAAATGGAGTAGGGACCATTACAGTTCCAATTCTTTGACTTTCATCTTCCACCCAAATATACTTTTGAGTAGACGAAAATTTTGATAAAGCAAGTCCTAATAAGTTTTCAAACATTTCTTGACTCGGTTGAGTTGCTTGTCCAATAGCACCGAAAGAGGATCCTTTATGATTGGCCAATCCTTCTAGGTCAATAATATTTTCTCCTTTAAATTTTAAGGCATGTAAAATTTCAGTTTTGCCTGAACCGGTATAACCACCAATCACTTTTAATTCAAATTCTTTTTCAAAATGTGCAATGATCCAATTTCGATAAGTTTTATATCCACCAACCAGTTGCGTTACCTTAAATCCATATAAGTCTAATAACCAGGCTACCGCTGCACTGCGCATTCCTCCTCTCCAGCAATGTACAATTATTGAAGGCTTTTTACCCTCATTATTTTCTTGATATTTTTTTACCCAGGTTTCCACTTGATTTACCATCTCAAGCATTTTATCACCAAACATGGGCAGTGCAATTTTAATAGCATCTTCTCTACTTTGTTTTTTATAGGTAGTACCCACAACGACTCTTTGTTCATTACTAAAAAGGGGTAAAGAATAAGCACCAGGAATATGTGCATGCTCAAACTCAAGTGGGCTGCGCACATCAATGGTAATTTGATCTTGGCCATTTTGTGTATATGCTTCGATACTTATTTTTTGAACTGCCATACTACAAAGATAGACGCTTTAATTCGCTTGCTAATGCTTCTTGGTTAAAAGATAAAAATGTTGGTGTTTGGTATTCAAATTTTTTTGCTGCTTTTAATGCATCTAATAAATTAAAATTTTCTTGATCAAAATAAATAGCCCATTTTTTTTCATGCCAATAATGCGCTAGATATTCTTGTTCGGTTTGACCAGGCGTTGGAATTAAAATCAATTTCTTTTTAAAAGGAATAAGCTCTAAAAGCGTGGTATAGCCTCCTCTACAAATAATAAACTCAGCATTATTTATTTGATCAGCAAGCGCTTTTCCAATTAAGTGATGATAAAGCGTTCCTTTTAAAGTTATTTTATTATATAATTTATTATCAGGAACACCTGCAACAATAACAAATGGATAATTCAAATCGTTTCCGCTATTCCACAAAATATTTTCAAAAATTGCTCTTTGTGGATCTGGTCCTGAAACAATTCCTAAAAATTTTATTTCATTTTCATACTCATTTTCTTGTACATATTCTTGAAGCCTTGATAAACAATTCATATACCAAATATCAATTGCCGGAAGTTGATTTGTGTTTACTAAATTTCCTGCAATATTATTAGGGGGCTTGCTATCCGCTACCCAGCATGCATTGAATTTATTGATAAAATGATAGGAAATATTTTGACATAATCGCGTCAACCAATTATAAGGAGTTTGAATTTCCAATTGATGTGTAATAAAAACACTAGTAATTGATTTATGAAAAAATCCATAACGGTTGTCCGAAATAATTAAATCAAAATGATGTTGTTTACTTATTTTATTTAACCATTTATTTTCCCGAATAATTGAAATAATGATTTTTGGAACTTGAAAAAGTATTGTTGGAATTAAAAACTTTTTCTGTTTTGCGTAATGAATACGATATCCTTTTAAAGGAATAAATACAGCATTGGGAAATTCTTCTCTCAAAATACTTGCTTGTTTTCCTTCACCTGCAATATAAATACAGTAGTTAAGTGCCGCTAATGCATGAATAAGGGGAATGCATCTTGTAGCATGACCTAATCCCCAATCTAGTGGAGCAATACAAACAGCTTTTTGTTCCATTGACCACTAAATTAGTTAATCTGCATCAATAACGCTTAGTATCATTTTGTTTTTCCATTGCTAAAACAACACCATTAATGCAATATCTTAACCCTGTTGGAGGAGGACCATCTTCAAATACATGTCCTAAATGTGATTTACATTTTCCGCATTGCACTTCGGTACGTACCATACCATGTGAATTATCTGGCGTGTAAATAATGGCTGATTTTGTAATGGGTTCAAAAAAACTAGGCCATCCACAACCACTGCTAAATTTTGCATTACTCTTAAATAGTGGGTTTCCACATACAATACAATGATAAGTGCCCACTTCCTTACTTTCTTCAAAAGGAGAGGTAAAAGGACGCTCTGTCCCTTTTTGTCTTGCAACTGCAAATACTTCGGGTGCTAGAATATTGGCCCAAACGCTATCTGCTACCACTACTGCATCCTTTTGTTCTGGTTTATAATAGGGATTGTTCTTATTTTCCATGGTATTCTTTTTTAAAGTGTTTGACTTTGTAGTTGACTGCCCACAAGCAGTAAAACTAATTAAAGTCAACAAACAAAGTGTTTTAAACATAAAATTGGTTTCTATTATAAAAATACTAACAAGTATTCGAAAGCTTTGTTCAGTTTTTTATTTGTTGTAAGGCCATTTTGTAAAATAATTTAATGGAGTTCAGTATCTTTGAATCCAACTCCTTATCATGTTCAATTTAATATTATTTGGCCCTCCAGGTAGCGGCAAAGGCACACAAAGTGAAAATATTATTGCAGCTTATGGCTTGCAACACTTGTCCACTGGAAATTTATTAAGATCAGAAATCGCAGGTCAAACTACATTAGGTTTGAAAGCTAAAACCTTAATGGATGCAGGTCAATTGGTTCCAGACGAAGTGGTAATTGGAATGGTAGATAATTTTATGAATGCACATCCTGAGGCAAAAGGGTTTTTATTTGATGGTTTTCCTCGTACTACAGCTCAATGTGTTGCTTTAGATGATTTGTTAAAACAAAAAGGAAATGAAATTAATGTAGTGTTGGCATTGGAAGTTGGAGAGGAAGAATTGGTTAAAAGATTATTAAGTCGTGGCGCAACATCGGGCCGTAGTGATGATACCAACGAAACTGTAATTCGTGCAAGAATTAAAGAGTATAACGATAAAACTACCGCTGTTGCTACTTATTACGCACAATTTGAAAAAGTAGTGAATGTAAAAGGAGAAGGATCTGTAGAAAGCATTTATGCTGATTTGAAAAAAGAAATTGACGCAAGAATTTAAATATTCAAACCACCGCAAGCACTAATTACTTGTCCTGTAACATAGCTACTCATTTCACTAGCCAAAAACAAAGTGGTGTTCGCAATTTCTTCGGCCTTACCAAATCTTCCTAAAGGAATTTTATCTAAGAATGCTTTACCTGCTTCCCCTTCATTTAAATAATGCGTCATGTCGGTTTCAATAAAACCAGGAGCAATCGCATTACAACGAATATTTCTACTACCAATTTCGGCAGCGATTGACTTTGTAAAACCAATGATACCTGCTTTGCTAGCTGCATAGCTACTTTGACCTGCATTGCCTCGGATACCAATAATAGAACTCATATTAATAATACTACCACTTCTTGCTTTCATCATTGGACGAATCACTTGTTTGGTCATATTAAATACACTTTTCAAATTCGTTTCCATCACATCATCCCATTGTTCTGGGGTCATGCGTAACAATAAATTGTCTTTTGAAATTCCTGCATTGTTTACACAAATATCAACGGTGCCAAATGTAGACACTACATCGTTTACAAAAGTTTCACATGCAGCAAAATCCCCTGCATTTGCTTTATATGCTTTGGCCTTAACGCCTAATTTTTCAATTTCAGCTACTAATAAACTTGCTTTTTCGGCACTGCTATCACTCACATAAGTGAATGCAATGTGAGCGCCTTGTTCCGCTAATTTTAACGCAATTGCTGCACCAATTCCTCTTGCTGCCCCTGTAACTATGGCTACTTTTCCAGCTAATAATTTCATACGATCAATATTTATTTATAATTATTATAGCAAAGATAATTTAATTAATTGCTTCATGAACAGATTTAATCTCTTCGATATATTTTCTCTCATTGGATAATCTTGGCACTTTATGTTGTCCTCCCAACTTCCCCTTTTGTTTTAACCATTCATGAAAACATCCTGATTTTACAGCAGTCACTTTGGGCATACCCAGTGCAATATTTTTATGTCGCTTTGCTTCGTAATCACTATTTAAACTTTGTAAGTTTTTATCAAGTGCTTCCGTAAAAGCTTGCATGTCTTTTGGATTTTCATCAAATTCAATCAACCACTCATGAGCACCCGAATTTTTGTCTGACATATAAATTGGAGCAGCAGTATATTCTTTCATAGTTATGCCAAACTCAATACAGGCTTCACTAATCGCCTTATCTGTGTTGTCAGAAATAACTTCTTCACCAAAAGCATTTATGTATTGTTTAATCCTACCAGATACTTTAATTCTGAATGGAGCAACACTTGTAAATTGAATGGTATCTCCTACCAAGTACCTCCACAAACCACCATTAGTGCTAATTACAATAGCATAATTTTTTCCTACTACTACTTTATCTAAACCAATAGTGATAGGATTTGGTTTTCCATATTCTTCGGTCGGCATGAATTCATAAAAAATGCCATGTTGTAAAAACAATAACATTCCTTCCTCGTTCACTCGATCCTGTGCTGCAAAAAATCCTTCGCTTGCATTGTATATTTCTATGTAGTTACAATTGGGACCAATGATTTTTTCAAATTGTGCTTTGTAGGGGGTAAATGCAACCCCACCATGAATATAGAGTTCAAAATTGGGCCATACTTCTTTGATATTCTTTTTACCCGAGATGGCTAATATTCTTTTTAATAAAACCAAGGTCCAAGTAGGCACACCAGCGATAGAACTTACGTCTTCGTTAATGGTGCTTTGCGCAAGGCTTTCAATTTTTTGTTCCCACTCGTCCATAAGTGCAATGGAAAGTTCGGGCGTGCGAATTAGGCTGGACCAAAATGGTGAGTTCTGCAACAATACCCCACTTAAATCGCCATACTGAATGTTTTCTTTGATGGGATGCACTTGATGACTTCCTCCAATTACTAAGCCTTTGCCCATTAATAAATCACTATCTGGTAAATCATGATAATAAATGGTAAGTACATCTTTAGATCCTTGAAAGTGGTTGTCTTCAATACTTTCCTTGGTAAGTGGAATAAATTTACTCTTGTCATTAGTAGTACCACTACTTTTTGCAAACCATTCAACAGGAGTATTCCATAAAACAGACTCTTCACCCTCCATAATTTGATCAATGTAGGGTTTTAAATCCTCGTATTCATGTATGGGAACAGTCTCTTTAAATTTTCGGATATTAAAAATTTCAGCAAATTGAAATTTGCGTCCAAACTGGGTATACTGACCATGCGTAATTAAATCCTGAAGTACTTCGCGTTGAGCTGCAATAGGGTCATTTACCCAGTGCTCTATTCGCCAGTAGCGAAGGCGAGCCAGTCTTGACAATGCGGGACTAAAAATCTTCATAGGCGTACCACAATATACGCCATACGCTTAAATAATCTAGCTTTTTTGACCCATTTCAATGATCCAATCTTTGCGTTTTAATTCAAAATTGGTTCCCAAGTAAAGTCTTCTTACTTGTTCATCTTCCGCTAGTTCTTCGGCAGTGCCGTGTTTGAAAATTTTACCCTCAATAAGTAAGTAAGCACGGTCACAAATAGATAAAGTTTCGTTTACATTGTGGTCGGTTATTAAAATTCCTATGTCTTTTAATTTTAATCTTGCTACTACCGATTGTATATCTTCCACTGCGATAGGATCCACGCCAGCAAAGGGTTCGTCTAATAAAATAAATTTTGGGTCTACTGCTAAAGCGCGTGCAATTTCTGTTCTTCTTCGTTCTCCTCCACTTAAACTATCCCCATTATTTTGTCTAACATGATGCAAATTAAATTCATCTAAAAGTGATTCTAATTTATGTTCTCTCTCACCCTTAGTTAGTTTTGTCATTTCTAAAATAGCCATGATATTATCTTCAACCGATAACTTTCTAAAAACGCTAGCTTCCTGTGGTAAATATCCAAGGCCCATTTGTGCTCTTTTATACATGGGCAATTTGGTAATATCCTCATCGTTCAAAAAAACACGTCCTTCATCAGGTGCAATTAAACCCACCACCATATAAAAAGTAGTGGTTTTACCTGCTCCGTTGGGACCCAAAAGTCCAACAATCTCCCCTTGCTTCACCGAAATGCTAACATTATCAACAACGCGTCGGTTCTTGTATTGTTTAATAAGCTTGTCAGTATGGATGGTAAGTATCACAGTGAATATTTGTACAAAAATAAGGGTAAATCCTTCTTTTACACCCATCGCTTATCATTATTAAGTATTTTTGTAAACTATCTAATTTGGCAAAGAGAAAAATAAGCACATGCACGTAACTGAACATTTAGCTAAGGCAAAAGACACATTGGTATCCTTTGAGGTATTGCCCCCATTAAAAGGCCGTACCATTTCTTATATCTATGATCACTTGGATCCATTGATGGAGTTTAAGCCAGCTTGGATTAATGTAACTTATCATCGAAGCGAAACCCTTATTCGTAAAAATGCCGCAGGTGTGGAGGAAAGAGTGGATGTACGCAAGCGTCCAGGTACCGTAGGTATTTGCGCAGCTATTATGAACCATTACAATGTGGACGCTGTGCCACATATGATTTGTGGAGGCTTTTCTAAAAGAGAAACCGAGGACGCCTTAATAGATTTACAGTTTTTAGGCATTGATAATGTATTGGTGTTAAGAGGAGATGCAGAAAAAGGACAAAAAACATTTGTACCTGAACCCGATGGTAATAAGCAAGCCATTGATTTATTAAAGCAAGTAGTGGGATTGAATAATGGTGAATATTTAGACAAAGAAATTATCAACGGAAGCAAGACCAATTTTTGTATGGGTGTTTCTGGCTACCCCGAAAAACATTTTGAAGCACCAAGTATGGAATTTGATTTGCAAAGAGCAAAAGATAAAGTAGATGCAGGTGCACAATATATCATGACACAAATGTTTTTTGACAACAAAAAATATTTTGAATACGTAGATGCTTGCCGAAGTATGGGTATTAATGTTCCCATTATTCCAGGACTAAAACCTATTACCAATAAAAAGCAGTTGACTATTTTACCAGATATCTTTTTTGTAGATATTCCTACCGACCTGCGAAACGCAATGCTAGCGGCTAATACAGACGAAGCTTGTGAACAAGTTGGTACAGAATGGTTAAAACAACAAAGCAAGGAATTAAAAGCAGCAGGGGTACCTGTTTTGCATTACTACACTTTAGGGAAACCTCAAGTAATTAAAAATGTAGTAGCGGGTATATTTTAATAAATGCAGTTTTCACTAATCTACTAGTACTATTTTTTTGAAGTGGATTGTAAAAAATCATTGAATTGTTCAATAGATAAATTCTTTGCAATGATTTTTTTATTCTTATCTAATAAATAAAAAGTAGGCGTTTTGTAAACATCATAAAGCTGTCTAATGGTAGTAGGCTTGCCTTCTTTAATTTCTAAATTTAAATCTTCTTCCGTTTGGTAACCGTTTATCCATTCTTCCAAATGATGTTCTTTTATAAAATTCTTCCAAGCGGTGATTTCCTTAAAATTAATATTAACTGAAACCACCTTTACATCTAATGCCTTCCATGATGCTTTGTAAATGGAATCAAGCTTAGGAATTTCTACTTTACAATGACTGCAGGTTGGATCCCAAAAAGCCACAAAGGTAAATGGAGCCTTGATATTGTGTAATGCAAATCGTTTATCATTCACATCATTTAAAACCAATATTGGTGCAGGTAAACCTAATTGATTTGCCATTAAACTATATGCACGATCACGTAGTGACTTTTTAGAAGCCTCGGTTAAAAGTACAGTATCTCCCTTGGCAAAAAAGTTTTGATAAATATGAAGGAATACCTTGTCCTGGCCCATAAACTCGGGACTAATATATTTATTGGTAAATTTAAAAAGTAAAAACGGATAAATTTCCTTTCCGGTTTTGGCAACAGTAAGCATGTATTGTATCTCTTCTATAACCGAGTCGGGTTCTCTTGATACATAATTTTTAAAATAGTCATCTAACTTTTTTTCAAAAAAAGGAGTGCGTAATAATCGGTTGTCATTAAACACAACATTATCCCAATAATGATTTTTTACATACCTAAAAGGATACAGGGAATCCGCTTTGCCATTGACTATTGGAATACTTGGCGCTTCGGGCAACTCCATTGTATTTAACAAAAAGCTCATCATTGAATTAGGGTTCGCCTGTATAAAAGATTTTCTTTTTTGCTTAATTTCTTTATCCTTATTAATGTAAGCTTCTTTTAAACTTGCAGAATCTTTCGCGGTTGTTGCCCCCTTAAAGTTTTTTTCTATTTCTCCTAATTGAACAAATAAATCATTTATTGATTTGGAATAATTTTGAAATAAAATATTTTCATTAGACCCTGTAATGGTTATATTTTTTAAGTCTAAAGTATCTGCAACAATTTTAAAGTGTTGATTATCATCTACAATAAAATCAAATAAAATGCTCATTTTAGGAGATACCACAAAATAAATACCTGGTGTTAATTTTTGTTTTGACTCAAATACCCCTTCACTTTTATTATTCAATACACAGGAGTCCGCAAATGCACGCGCATTCCCATAGTTTGTACCTAGGTATATTTTAGTATCCTGGTAGGGCTTAAGGGTAATTTGGATTTGATGACCTAAATTGGCAGGTGCTGTCTTTGAATTAGGTTTATTTGTTTGTGCAAATAAGCAAGTTGGTAGTATAAAAAGTATAAAAAATAGCTGTTTCATTTTGTAAAAATATAAATTAAATCCACAAGTTAAATTATAGGTTCATTTACTTTAAATATACCCCTTGTTGAGTACCTTTGTTCCCGTGAGAAAAATAAAGCAAAAACCAATATTGGAAAAAGTCCTCATTGAGGATTATGCTGCTGAGGGCAAGTCCTTAGCGAGGGTAGATGGAAAGGTTGTATTTGTAGAAGGAGCGGTACCGGGCGATGTAGTGGATATTCAATTGCAAAAAAATAAGGCAGACTGGGCCGAGGGGTTTGCCAAACATTTTCATAGTTATTCGGAAATGAGGGTTAAGCCTTTTTGTACGCATTTTGGCGTTTGCGGTGGCTGTCAGTGGCAGATGCTTCCTTATGAGCAACAACTAAAATATAAGCATAAGCAGGTAGTTGATAATTTAACAAGAATTGCAAAAGTGGAGTTGCCGGAAATACAACCAATTATGGGTGCTCCTGCAACTGAAGGCTATCGAAATAAAGTAGAATATACATTTGCAACGGAAAAATTTATTCCATTTGATGAATTCAAAGTAATGAAGGCAAATGGAGAAGCACCACAAAAATTACCAGGTGCTGGTGGTTTTCATGCCCGTGGATTTTTCGAAAAAGTGGTAGAAATTGATACTTGTTATTTGCAAATAGAACCTACTAATTTAATGCGTAAGGCGGTGGTGAATTTTGCGATTGAAAATGATATGCCATTTTATAATATCAAACAACATCAGGGTTGGTTAAGAAATATGTTTGTGCGTAATACGACGGATGGACAATGGATGGTTAATTTGATATTGGGTTTTGAGGATGTTGAAAAGAGAGAAGCGCTTTTAAATTTGTTATTAAAACAATTCCCGCAGATCACTACCTTGTTGTATACAATCAATACCAAGCGTAATGATAGTATGCAGGATTTGATACCGCAGGTATTTTTTGGAAAAGGATATATCACTGAAATGTTGGAAGATTTTGCATTTAAAATTAGTCCAAAGTCTTTTTTTCAAACAAATTCAAAACAAGCAGAACGCTTGTATCAAGTAACAAGAGATTTTGCTGAGTTAACAGGAAAGGAAGTGGTTTATGATTTATATTGTGGAACAGGAAGTATTGGCATTTTTTGTAGCAAGCAAGCTAAAAAGATTGTGGGTGTTGAGTTTGTGGCCGATGCTATTGAAGATGCAAAGGAAAATGCAAGCATGAATAATTTAACAGATACTGCATTTTTTGCAGGAGATGTAATTGATATTTGTGATGATTTATTTTTTGAAACCCATGGAAAGCCAGATGTAATTATTACAGATCCTCCACGTGCAGGTATGCATGAAAAATTAGTGAGAAAGCTTTTAGAAATGGAAGCACCCACAATTGTTTATGTAAGTTGTAATCCTGCAACACAAGCAAGAGACCTTGCTTTATTAGATGAAAAATATAAGGTAACAAAAATTCAACCCGTAGACATGTTCCCTCATACCTTACATATTGAAAACGTTGTTCAATTAAAAAGAAAGTAAACAAATTATAGCATGACGCAATTTAGACCCACAGGATATAGTAGTTTACCTACCATTATCAAAAACTTGCTTATTATAAATGGCTTGGTATTTTTTGCTCAAAAAACATTTGGAGGTCAATACAGTAGTTTTAATTTTGAAGACATTTTTGCCTTACATGCTTTTCAAAGTGATTTGTTTAGACCTTGGCAGCTAATTACACATATGTTTTTGCATGGTGATTTTGGACATATTTTTGGGAATATGTTAGCCCTATGGATGTTTGGTTCAATTCTTGAAAATATATGGGGACCTAAACAATTCTTGTTATTTTATTTTTTATGTGGAGTGGGCGCTGCAATGATTCATTTAGGTATTCTTTCTTTTGAATTGATGGATGCTACCAAATATTATCATCAATTAATATTGTCTGGAGCTCATTCTGCTGATGCTACTGACTTTTTAAATATTTATAAAGCCAAAGTAGATGTTGCTACTTTGGGTGCTAGTGGAGCGGTTTTTGGTATCTTAATTGCATTTGTATATTTATTTCCTAATACCTATATCTACATTTATTTCTTTATCCCAATGAAGGCAAAGTGGTTGGGAATTTTATACTTCTCTTATGAATTATTTTTTGCTTTAAGAAATTCGGCGGGGGATAATGTAGCAAGATGGGCGCATGTGGGTGGTGCCATTGTCGGATTTATATTGGTATATATTTGGAAAAAAAACAATCGAAGATTTTAAAATATAATCCATGCAAACAGAAAATAATGAAAAGCCACTTTTAGGTGCAGATAATAATGCATTAGTTGCTTTATTAGCAGTAAATTTAGTTGGGTATGTGATTTTGGGATTAATAAAAGTGGTTTATTATTTAGAAAGTTTGCCCTTAGAGCAATATGCGGCACAAATTTTTCAACCATTGACCCTTAGCGAAAAATGGGTAAGCAGTCCTTGGTCATTACTTACTTATAATTGGGTTCATGATGGTTTTTGGATCTTATTGGGGAATATGATTTGGCTAAGTATATTCAGTTATACATTACAATTGAAAGGAGCGAATAAACATATTTTTCCTATTTACTTTTATGGAGGTATTTTAGGTGCTATTTTTTATATCATCATTGGGTCTAATCAAGCTTTATTTGGTGCTGGTGTTAGTGTAACAGCAATTGTAATTGCTACCCTTACATTGATTCCAAATCATAAGTTATTGCCTAGTTTACCGGGTGGTATTCCTGTATGGATTTTAGGTATTGTGTTTTTATTATTACAAGTAAGCTTTTTAATAAATGCAAATATGACTACGAAAATTGTCACTATATGTGGCGGCATTGCTGGTTTTGTTTATGTAATGTTATTAAAAAGAGGAATGGATTTGGGAAAATGGATGCATCAACTATTACATTTGTTAAATAACAGTTTAGCTCCTAAAAATTAATGCCAAAAAAATCACGCATAAGAATATTTGGAAAGAGGGTACTCCTGTTTTTTAACCTGCTGATTTCTTTATTACTACTATATCCCTTAGCATTTTCACCACTTAATTTTATTTGGTTGAATGGTTTCATAGGATTAATTACTCCGTATTTATTAATAGCCGAAGTACTGTTTTTATTTTTTTGGTTAATTGTAAAACCATTAGTGGCTATCCCTTCGGTGTTGAGTTTAATATTATGTTGGAAACTGTTATTAGTTATAGTGGGATTACATCCTGGACTATCCTTTCCTAAAAATAAAAAAGAAAATAATTTAAGAGTTATTAGTTGGAATGTGAGAGGTTTTAATGGTATTATGACTAAATCTACCATGAAATTAAGAACGCAAGAGATTGCCTATTCTATTCAAAAATGGAATCCTGATATTATTTGCATGCAGGAATATAATACCAATGAACGCAAGGGGGATATTGCCAATCATGCACAATATTTTGAAAAAAATTATCCTTACTCTTTTTTTTCTAAAGATTATCAAACTAAAGAAGCTGCTTATTACTCGGGCTGTATTATTTATTCAAAATATAAAATAATACACAGCGAAAGATTTCCATTTACCAATAAGGAAAGTTTAATTGCTTGTACTATTGTAAAAGGAGATGATACGATTCAGGTTTTTACAACACACCTAGCTTCTTATCGTTTTAAGCAGGATGATTTTGAAGCCATTGATGATGCTACTAAGAACAAATTTGGTGTCATTAAAAAAATGAAAAATGCTTTTCAACAAAGAGCAGTGCAAGCAGCAATTGTGTCTAAGCAAATTAATGAAACTACTTACCCAACTATTATAACAGGTGATTTTAATGATGTACCTAGTTCCTATACCTATCGAACAATTGCCACTGGGTGGAAGGATGCATTTTTAGAAAAAGGATTTGGCATTGGGGTAACTTATTTGGGATTATCTCCAACCCTCAGAATTGATTATATTTTAACTAACCCTTCATGGGATGTAAAAGCTTTTGAACAGGTAGATGAAAATTTAAGTGATCACCATATGATGATGGCGGACTTATTGTTAAAAAAACAATAATCGGTTACCTAAAATAAAATATCTTTGTGTCTACATTATGGCACTTAAAATATACAACTCCCTAACACGTCAAAAAGAAGTTTTCGAACCTATTAATGCCCCTTATGTGGGTATGTATGTTTGTGGACCAACCGTAAGTGGAGAAAGCCATTTGGGTCATGCTCGTCCTTTTATCACTTTTGATGTGGTGTACCGATATTTATTGCATAAAGGATATAAGGTTCGTTATGTTCGAAATATCACTGATGCCGGCCATTTTGAAGAAGAGGGAAAACAAGCCGAAGATAAAATTGCATCAAAAGCTATTTTAGAAAAGTTAGAGCCCATGGAATTGGTGCAAAAATATACGCACTTATATCATTGGGCAATGGAGCAATTTAACAATATGCCTCCAAGTATTGAGCCAACGGCTACTGGACATATTGTAGAGCAAATTGAAATGATTAAAACCATCATGAAAGACGGCTATGCTTATGAAAGCAATGGTTCGGTTTATTTTGATGTGGTAAAATACAATGACGATTTTTCGAAAAAAAATCAGCCTTATGGAATTTTAAGTGGTCGCAATTTAGAAGAGCAATTAGAAACTACCCGTGAGTTGGAAAATCAGGAAGAAAAAAGAAACAAGGTAGACTTTGCGTTATGGAAAAAAGCACCCATTGAGCATATCATGCGTTGGCAAAGCCCATGGGGAGAAGGTTTCCCGGGTTGGCATATTGAGTGCTCGGCAATGGCAACTAAATATTTAGGAAAGAGATTTGATATACACGGAGGTGGAATGGATTTACAATTCCCACATCATGAATGTGAAATTGCACAAAGCAATGTTTGTAATCATGAAATTCCAGCACGTTATTGGATGCACAATAATATGATCACCATTAACGGTCGTAAAATGGGGAAAAGCTATAATAATGTGATTAAGTTAAGTGAATTGTTTACAGGCAATCACCATGAATTAACACAGGCGTATGCTCCCATGACAGTTCGCTTTTTTATCTTACAAAGTCAGTATCGAGGTACATTAGATTTTAGCAATGAAGCATTACAAGCATCTGAAAAAGCATTAAAGCGATTGATGGAAGGCTATGAGTGGTTAAAAGCGCAAAGCTTTACTGCCGGTACATTTGCGACTGATAACAATTTGGATACTCAACTTAATACCTTGGCAAACGAACTTGAACAATTCATGGATGATGACATGAATACCGCTAAAGTGATTGCAAACATGTTTGAAATGTTACCTAGTATCAATTCATTAAAAGATAAACATATTGCAGCGGATGCTGTGAGTGGAGACACTTGGTTATTTGTTCAAAATCAAATGACTTTATTTATCGAAAACATCATGGGTATCAAGATAGAGGCTGGCGCTAATCGTGATCAATTAAAAGGCGTTATTGATTTGTTAATTGAAATTCGTAAAGATGCAAAAGCAAGAAAAGACTTTGCAACCAGCGATAAAATCAGAAATCAATTAACTGCAATGGGCATTCAGTTGAAGGATGAAAAGGATGGCTCAATGAGTTATACCTTCGCCTAGTTGGCACCCCCTATATTTTAAATTATCTTTACAATCCATCCATTAGTGATCACAATCGTCAGCGTGTGCATGATTGTGCACTCTACAACGCATATGGTTATTGACATGTGCGTAAATGATTAAAATAGCGGCAGGGAATAATAAATACAATTCAATTTCTCTAAATACCATTCTTGAGAACATAATGGCAATACCCACACTAAATAAAATAATGGGCTTATAGGAATGATGGTGTTTTTTATACCCATGGTAAAGTGAATAAGCACCAATGGCAAAAGAAACAAGAATCATCCCAAATTCAAATTGGTAATTGTGTAGGATATTGATGCCTAATAATGGAAGGGAGCTAAAAAACAAAGGCAGTAAAGCACAATGAATGGCACAGGCTAATGAAGCACTGATTCCGATTGCATCCCAATTCCAATTTTTAAACATATCGCAAAGATAGGGCAACCAAAATAATATTACCTTTATGTCTCAAAGTATTGCAGCGCAATTAAATTTAATGTTATGTCAAAAAAATGGGTTGGTTATTTAGTATTTTTTACAGTGTTGCTCTCTGGCTTTTTTTACTTTGTATTTAGAGGAACTGATAATTGGAAAGTAAAACTGCCAACATTGAGCTATGTAAAACCCTTTCATTTTACCAACCAAGATGGTCAACCCGTAACCGAGGCCGATCTTACCAATAAAATCACTGTTGTAGAGTACTTTTTTACAACCTGCAAGGGTATTTGTCCCAAGTTAAATACCAACATGAAGGATATTTATATGCAGTTTAAGAATGAGCCAGATTTTCAAATATTCTCACATACTTGTAATCCAGGTACCGATTCGGTAGCCGTTTTAAAACACTATGCAGATTCTTTACAGGTAGATACCAAAAAATGGATTTTTATAACTGGCCGAAAAGATAGTTTATACCAAATGGCTAGAAGTTCTTACTTGTTGGATGATCCAAAAAATAACGTAGAAAAAATAGAAGATCAATTTATCCATACCCAGTTTTTTGCACTCGTAGATCGTAATGGAAAAGTGCGTGGAAAAATTTATGATGGTTTAAAAACACTTGAAGTACAACAATTAAAAAGAGACCTTGCAAGGTTATTAAAAGATAAATAATCAATTATGAATTTTGTAACTGGAGCAAGTGGTTTAGTAGGAAGTCATTTAATTCAATCTTTACTTTCAAAAGGCGAAACGGTTCGTGCTTTATATAGAAATACGATACCTCAATTTAAAGGATCAGAAAAAGTGGAATGGGTAAAAGGAGATATATTAGATGTGATTTCTTTAAATCATGCAATGCAAAACATTAAGCAGGTTTATCATTGCGCAGCTATTGTGTCTTTCTCTCCAAAGCAAGCTATTGTTATGTTACAGGCCAATATGGAAGGTACTGCCAATATTGTAAATGCATCTATTGAACATAAAATTCAAAAATTAGTGTATGTAAGTTCAGTAGCAGCACTCGGAAGAATTAGAGAAGATGCACCTATAGATGAGACTATGAATTGGACACCAGAAACAAGTAATAGTGTGTATGGTAAATCAAAATATTTAGCCGAGATGGAAGTGTGGAGGGGAATGGGTGAAGGATTGAATGTGGCAATTGTTAATCCAGTAATTATTTTAGGTGCAGGAGATTGGAATAAAGGGTCTTCAGAAATTTTTAAATCGGCTTATGATGAATTTCCATGGTATACCAATGGAGTGAGTGGATTTGTGGATGTAATGGATGTGATTGATGCAATGCAATTATTAATGCATAGCGATGTACAGGGACAAAGATTTATCATTAGTGGAAGCAATGTTCAATACAAGGAAGTATTTACGCATATTGCAAAAGTATTTGACAAAAAACCACCTCATAAACAAGTAACTCCATTATTAGCAGCGATTGTTTGGAGAGTAGAGGCAGTGAAAGGAATGATCACAGGTAAAACTCCGTTATTAACCAAAGAAACTGCTGCAACTGCGCAAGCAGTGGTACATTTTGACAATACGAAGTTCTTGAAAGCATTTCCAGCTTTTAGTTATCGAAAATTGGAGGATACCATAACGCGCACTTGTGCAACATTAAAGGAACTGCATCATCTGTCTTAAAATAAAAAGAGTTGCGCTAGCAGCCTCTATTTATTTTCCATTACTTTTTTCCATAGTTCAGGAATACGTTTAATCCAAACATATTCTCTACGTTTAATACTTGCATCTTCGGCAGGGAATCCCATATAAACTTTATTGCCTTTGATAGAGCTTGGTACACCAGCTTGAGCTAATACTACCGCATTTTCTCCAATGGTTAGGGTTTTACCAACCCCCACTTGACCCCATAAAGTAACGCCAGCTTCTAATTTTACACCCCCTGCAATTCCAACTTGTGCAGCAATCAAGCAATTTTCGGCCGTTTGGGTGTCATGTCCAATATGAACCATATTATCAATCTTGGTTCCCATTCCAATTTTCGTATCACCACTAACCCCTCTATCAATGGTGCATCCACATCCAATTTCTACTTTATCTTCTAATATAACTCTCCCACAACTCAACATTTTTTTGTACCAAGCTGGGCGATTCTTTTTAGTGTTATAATAAAAAGCGTCACCCCCAATTACCGAATTCGCTTGTATAATTACTTCATTGCCAATAATGGTATCCGATAAAATAGTTACTCCAGGATAAATGGTACAATGCTTTCCAATTTGAACATTGTTTCCAATAAAAACATTGGGCATAATAATAGTGCCTTCACCAATAATTGCATCCTCACTAATTGCTTTTTCATTCACAATCAAAGGTTTAAAATGCTTTACGATTGTTAAATAAGCTTCAAAAGGATCTGCACAATATAGTAAAGCTTTGCCCTCAGGAACGTTCACTTCTTTATTATTAATAATGATGCATGATGCTGCACTATTTAAGCAAGTATCATAATATTTTGGATGATCAACAAACACAACATCTCCCTTTTCAACTTGATGAATTTCATTTACTCCTGCAATTTCTAATTGATCATTTCCAACAATTTCTGCTCCAATTAAATTAGATAACCATTTGATAGAAACGGGTGCGATAAGCTTCATAATTGTGTTTTTTGGCCTAAATCAAAGGTAACGAGCCTTTTTTGTAAAAAATTTTTTTTGTCCATATTCTCTGAAAAATTATTGCAGATAGAACATAAAAATTTACAACTATCAATGATTAAAAAGAATCAATGATCAAAAATTAATTCTTTTGTAATCCTTTGTTTATAGCCGTTACAGCGTTATATAAAAAAATAAAAATCAATAGAATGATTTTAAAATCATAAAAAAAAGAGCAAAAAATAAATTAGATTGAACTGCAGTAAAACATGCTATTGTGGATAAACCCAAAAAATTTGTTTAAAAAAATTTTTGAATTAGGATAAAGTATAATTAATATTGTGATGGGAATTCAATTCCCGTACTTACTAACCCATCTATATACGAGGTCCCACAACAGTGGGACTTTGTTTTTTTAGACAATATTTTGGATGCAATACTATCTCTTATATAAACCATTTCAAGTACTTTCTCAATTCACATCTTCCGATGGAAAATTGTGTTTGAAAGATATTATTGAAGTTGAAAAAGATGTGTACCCAGTAGGTAGATTAGATTATGATAGTGAGGGTTTGCTATTATTAACGAATGACAAAAGCGTTAATCATCAATTACTTCATCCCAATTTTGAGCATAAGCGAACTTATTGGGTACAAGTGGATGGCGCCATTACACAGGAGGCAGCAAATACTTTATCAAAAGGAGTTACCATTCATATTGATGGGCAACAATATAAAACTAAAAAGGCCATCGTAAATTTATTGCCAGATAGCATTGAAGTGCCTGATCGCAATCCACCGATACGTTTTAGAAAATCCATTCCAGCAACCTGGGCCTCCATTCAATTAACTGAAGGAAAAAATAGACAGGTGCGTAAAATGTTTGCATCCGTTGGATTTCCAGTATTAAGATTAATTCGTGCACAAATGGGAACCTATACTATCTCTAAGATGCAACCAGGCGATTTACTTTCTTTGACCGAACAAGAAGTAAAAGCAGGCTTCTTTCGCTAATTGCTGCTTAAGTTTTACTTTTGCGGTATTAATACTATATAAATGAGTCAAGATTTATCAGAACAAGAGATTATTAGAAGAGAAAAGCTCCAAAATTTAGAAGCTGCGGGCATCAATCCATACCCAGCTCCATTATATCCAGTTTCTCATTATTCTGCTGAAATAAAGCAAAATTTTTCCGAGGAAACCAAGGACAACTATCTGAATGTATGTGTCGCGGGTAGAATTATGAGTGTAAACGATAAGGGCAAGGTATTGTTTGTGAAGATTCAGGACAATGACGGCATTTTTCAATTATATATAAAGAGAGATGAAATTTGTCCAGATGAAGACAAAACCTATTGGGATGTATTGACTAAAAATGGCATGGACCTAGGAGATATTATTGGAGCTACTGGTTATGTGTTTATCACTAAAACAGGCGAGACTTCATTGCATGCCAGCACGGTTACATTATTGGCTAAGTCTTTAAAGCCATTGCCGGTTGTAAAGAGAGATGAGGAAGGAAATACTTTTGATGCAGTAACCGATCCGGAATTTAGATATCGTCAACGATATGCCGATTTAATTATTAATCCAGATGTAAAAGAAACATTTGCGAAGCGTACTATCTTAATGAATACGATTCGTGAATTTTTAAACACACGTGGTGCATTAGAAGTTGATACGCCAGTTTTACAAGCTATCCCTGGTGGTGCTGCAGCAAGACCATTTATTACGCATCATAATGCGTTGGATGTGCCTTTCTACTTGCGTATTGCCAATGAATTGTATTTAAAGCGTTTAATTGTGGGCGGATTTGATTGGGTGTATGAGTTTAGCCGCAACTTCCGTAACGAAGGCATGGACAGAACACATAATCCAGAATTCACCGTATTAGAATGGTACACTGCTTACAAGGATTATTTTTGGATGATGGAAATTACCGAGCAGTTGTTTGAAAAAATTGCTTTGACTTTACATGGCACTACAAAATTAACCGTAGGCGATAAAACGATTGATTTTAAAGCACCTTATCGTCGCGTGAGTATTATGGATGCGATTAAAGAAAATACAGGTATAGATATAACAGGAATGGACGAAGCAGGTTTAAGAGAAGTGTGTAAGACTTTAAAGATTGATGTAGCTCCAACTATTGGAAAAGGAAAATTAATTGATGAAATTTTTGGCTCAACAAGTGAGCATACTTATACGCAACCAACCTTTATCATTGACTATCCGGTGGAAATGAGTCCACTAACTAAAAAGCACAGAACCAAGGAAGGCTTGGTAGAGCGTTTTGAATTAATGGTCAATGGAAAAGAATTAGCGAATGCTTATTCTGAATTAAATGATCCAATTGATCAACGTAAGCGTTTTGAAGATCAGTTGGCTTTAATGGAAAGAGGAGATGACGAAGCCATGTTTATTGATCATGACTTTTTAAGAGCCTTAGAATATGGCATGCCACCTACTTCAGGTATTGGTATTGGAATAGACCGATTATGTATGATGATGTTAAATCAACCTTCTATTCAAGACGTATTGTTCTTCCCTCAAATGCGACCCGAGGCGCATAAATAAAAGCTTTTTTAAATCTAAGCTTTTATTTATTGCTACTTTAATGATTTTTCAATGCACCCCATAAACGGGTGCATTGATCTAGATAAAATTAATTGAGTTGTGCTAATCGCGGTAGTTGAGTGCTGGTTTAATATCGCCTAATAATGCTTTGTATTTATAATCTCCAATACCTGCTTTAAATTCTTCGGTTGCTTTTTGTATGAGTGCTGGGTTGCTCATTAAATCAATTGCAGTGAGTGCCATGGTTTTACTGGCAACAAGCATTCCTTTGGTTCCAATTTCAGTTCCGCCAGCTGCAACTGCTTGCCAACTATGTGCTGGTGTTCCAGGAACCCAGGTTGCTGCAGTTAATCCTACAGTTGGTTTCACATAACTTACATCACCTACATCGGTGGAGCCCGTATTCCCTTCTACTAAATAGCTTAAAGGTTTTACAGCCGCTGCAGATTCTACTGCCTTTGGACTTCCAATAAAACTTGGTTGAATTTTTTTAGCAAATGCATTTTCTGCTTCGGTATAATTTACACCCCCTACTTTTTCTAAATTAGATTGCATTACTTCGGCAAGCGTTTTATTAATTAATAAATCGTGTGTGCCTCCAATGATATCATACTTCATAGTGGTACCTGTTCCCATTGCAGCACCTTCGGCAGCTTTCACCACTCTATCAAAAATTTCTACAACATCTTTACGTTTTGGATGACGCACATAATAATACACTTCGGCAAAATCGGGAACTACATTCGGAGCCTTACCCCCATTGGTGATTACATAATGTATTCTTGTTTCTTGAGGAATATGTTCACGCATCATATTTACCATATTGTCCATTGCTTCTACTGCATCTAATGCCGAACGACCTTGCTCTGGTGCTTGCGCAGCATGTGCAGCAATCCCATAAAATTTAAATTTAGCAGATTTATTTGCCAATGCACTTGTGGTAGACACTCCATTTACATCACTTGGATGCCAATGAATTACTGCATCTAAATCATTAAATAATCCTGCGCGTACTAAAAATACTTTTCCGCTTCCACCTTCTTCAGCAGGACATCCGTAAACTTTAATGGTACCTTTTAATTTACCTGCTGCAATTAATTCTTTAATAGCAATACCTGCTGATACACTTGCAGTTCCAAATAAATGGTGACCACATCCATGTCCCGCATTTTTTTCAGCAATTACCGATTTTTCTGGTACTGCATTTTGTGCAAGCCCTGGTAATGCATCATACTCTGCTAAAATTCCAATAGCCGGAGATCCTGAACCATAAGTAGCAACAAATGCTGTTGGAATACCCGCTACGCCTGTTTCTATGGTAAATCCAGCTTCTTTTAAATGCTGAATATGAAGTGCTGAACTTTTATTTTCTTTATATCCAACTTCAGCAAAATCCCAAATTTGTAATGCTGTTTTTTTATCTGCTTCATAATTTGCGGACAAGGAATTTAATGCAGCCTCCTTGTTTGCATTTACTGCAGCAGTAGTAGGATCTTGTTTTGTTTTCTTTTGTGCATTGCTCATTAAAGCAATCATTAAAAATCCACCAATTAAAAATTGTTTCATTGAAAATATTTAAGATGATAATTAAATAGGTTTATAAAAATAAATCGGTATAAAGTTGTGCGCCAGGTATTACAGAGTAAGCAGATAAATCGGTGATGCCCTCCGCAGCCAATACCTGCTCATCAATAAATGTATTTCCTGTGCACACTAATTTTTCTTTAGATAAAATATAATAAGCAGCATCTGCTAAAATAGCAGGTGTACGACTCATATTAGCAAGCAGCTCTCCGCCTAATAAATTGCGCACAGCAGCAGTATCAATGGTTGTGCGTGGCCAAAGTGCATTCGATGCAATACCATCGTCTTTAAATTCATGTGCCCAACCAATGGCAAGCATACTCATATCATATTTAGAAAGGGTATAGGCAACATGTGGCCCCAACCATTTAGGATCTAAATTAATGGGAGGAGATAAAGTAAGAATATGTGCGTGTGAAGATTTTTTTAAATAAGGCAAAGCATGTTGCACCACTAAAAAAGTACCTCGTACATTAATGCTATGAATTAAATCAAATCTTTTGCTAGGCGTATTTTCGGTGTCTGTTAATTGAATTGCAGACGCATTATTGATTACAATATCAATACCTCCAAATGTATCAACAGTTTGTTTAATTGCATTTGCAATTTGTGCTTCGTCTCTAATATCCACCTGCACTGCCAAGGCTTTTACGCCTAAAGCTTCTACTTCGGCAGCTGCCGAAAAAATAGTACCACCTAATCGCGGATCTTCCTCTACCGATTTTGCAGCAATTACAATATTAGCTCCTGCTCCTGCTAATTTTAATGCAATGGCTTTTCCTATGCCTCTGCTTCCACCGGTTATAAACACTGTTTTTCCTTGCAAAGACATAGTTGTACATTTTATTTTTTAAAAAAGCTATTTCGTGAAATCAGGTCCCAAAAATTCAATCAATAAATTGGCAGTATCATTGCAGGCTGTCTCCAATACTTCGTTTTTCACAACCTTATTAAATTGATTGCTAAAACTAATTTCATATGCAGCTTTATCAATTCTTGTTTGAATACTTTCTGGTGTTTCCGTTTGTCTATGCAATAATCTTTCTTTCAAAGCATCAATGGAAGGAGGCATAATAAATATAGAAAGACTTTTATCCCCCAATTGCTTTTGTACTTGAATGGCTCCTTTTACATCAATATCTAATACGGGTACTTTTCCTAAGGCCCAAATACGCTCTAATTCTGACTTTAAGGTACCATAATAAACACCTTCATACACCTGCTCATATTCTAAAAACTCATTTTGATAAATGAGGCCTTCAAATTTGGCTAAACTTAAAAAATGATATGCTACTCCGTCCTGTTCGGCACCTCTAGGGGCACGGGTAGTAGCAGAAATAGAAAATGCTAAACGCGAAAATCGTTCCAATAAATATTTAGTAATTGTAGTTTTACCTGCCCCCGATGGTGCAGCCAAAATGATTACTTTTTTCAAACTAGTTGACATGCTCAAATTTAATTAAATTATGCCGTATATTTAACTATCATAATACTAAAGAACTTAAAAAGAAAAATATGCAAAAACAATTATGGGTAGCACTATTAATGGTTGGCTCTTTATTTGCGCAAGCACAAAAACCAAGTGAAGAAAGTCCAAAGCCAGCTGCAAATCAAGCCGATAATAATCCAAGCTTTAAAAGAGCACTTTCATTAGAGTCCAAAACGGAAGCAAGGGGTGAAGCCACTATAAAGGGACAAAAAGTACCTTATAAAGTAGTATCTGGAACTATACCTGTTTGGGACGAAGATGGTAAAGCGATTGCCGGTTTATTTTATGTGTATTATGAAAGAACTGATGTTACCAATAAAGACGAGCGTCCCTTAGTGATTTCATTTAATGGTGGCCCGGGTACGGCAAGTGTTTGGATGCACTTAGGTTATACTAGCCCTAAAAAATTAAAAATTGACGATGAAGGATATCCTGTACAACCTTATGGTGTGGAGGATAACCCCAATTCCATTTTAGATGTGGCGGATATCGTGTATGTAGATCCTGTGAATACTGGCTTTTCACGCATTTTAGATAAGTCTGTTCCAACTTCAAAATTCTTTGGCGTAAATGCAGATGTAAAATATCTAGCGGATTGGATTAATACATTTGTTGGAAGAAATAAAAGATGGGCTTCACCAAAATTCTTAATTGGAGAAAGTTATGGTACAACACGTGTATCTGGTTTGTCTTTAGAGTTACAAAATAGACACTGGATGTATTTAAATGGAGTTATATTAGTATCTCCAACCGATTTAGGTATTAAGCGCGAAGGCCCTACTAGTGCAGCGTTACGTGTACCTTATATGGCAGCAACTGCATGGTATCATAAAAAATTACCTGCTGATTTACAAAGCAAAGACCTTACTGCTTATTTACCCGAAGTGGAAGCTTTTACTTTAAATGAATTATTACCAGCCATTGCAAAAGGTTGGAATATTGATGCGGCACAGAAAACAGCCATCACAAAAAAATTAGCACGTTACACAGGTTTAAGTGAAACTGCAGTGACACAACAAAATTTAGAAATTCCATTTGATTTTTTCTGGAAAGAATTATTACGTGATCAAGGAAAAACAGTAGGTCGTTTAGATTCAAGATATATTGGTATTGATAAAAAAGACGCCGGCGTAGGCCCTGATTATAATGCAGAGTTAACAAGTTGGGAGCATTCCTTTACGCCAGCAATTAATATTTATTTGAGAGATGTATTGGGTTATAAGACTGATTTAAACTATTATATTTTCGGCCCTACTTTCCCATGGGATAATAACAATAACCATACGGGTGATGACTTGCGTCAAGCAATGATGCAAAATCCTTACTTGCATTTATTGGTACAATCAGGATATTATGATGGCGCTTGTGATTATTTCAATGCCAAGTTTAATATGTGGCAAATGGATCCAGCAGGTAAAATTAAAGATAGAATGAGCTGGGAAGGCTATCGTAGTGGACATATGATGTACTTACGAAAAGAAGACATTGTAACAAGCAATGATCACCTAAGAGCATTTATTAAAAAGAGTATTCCAAAATTTGGTACACCTGCAAAGTTTTAAGTCGCTATAAGAATTTAGCTCCTTAAAACTTTCGATAATGATTCAAAAGGCCGCAATTCTGCGGCCTTTTTGTTTAATAATTATTTTTTAAATATAGAAGCCCTAAACTGAAAAGTTAGTGCTTCTATATTTAATGCTTGGCACTCCGGCAAAGGTTTAGACCGTTAATAAAAATATAACGATCTAAAACTTTCGATAAAGATTTAAAAGGCCGCAATTCTGCGACCTTTTGTTTTAATTCGTATTTATTTTTTAATGTATAACCTTATCTGCACAACAGCTACTAGCAAAGGCATCGGGTTTGGCTTTAAAGGCAAAACCCATTCCCATTATGTATCCCATGGCATCTTTTAAAGCATCATTGCTTTTGAATTGAGCGTTGGTATTGATATCTGCATGTACTTCCATTTCAATATCGTATTCAATAAATAAATCACAAAGTTCATAAGCAACCTCGATACTTTTTGAAACTTCTAATAACATTCGTTCTTTAATGTGCAATGACTGGGTTGATTTTTCATTATGTATAAACATAAAACCACCATTGTTTTGACGAAGAAAAACAATTACGGTTGCAAATTCTGTAAAGTTTTGTTTTACTTGACTATCGGTTCCAATATATACGGACAGCTTATTGTTTTTTTCAATTTCAGCTTCAATTGTTTTTCGAACCTGATCTTTGATAGGTAAATGAATAGGTTCTCCATTAAATTTTCTCCAATTCATACTATAAATATTATAGACATAAATTACTTAAAAAATTTAATTCAAACTAAATTTCTATGTTAAGTAATCTATAATAAATGAGTGGCTTCCGATTTTTCGTAATTTGCATGCATTACAATAATCATGGTTAAGAATGTGGATGTATAAAATAAGTAGGTGTAAGGAACGTCAATAAAAGTATAAAAAAGGACTAAGCTTAATTTTAAGCTTGATAACAAAATTGCCGTTTTATTAAATTGATATTTTTTCTTAATCAATAGGAGTATGCTCATGTAAATGGATGGAACCAAAAGCGAAAGTCCAATTAGCATTCTATGTTGAAGCATAATGTTGTTTGCACCAAAAAATTTAGCAAAACCCAAA
Organism: uncultured Bacteroidota bacterium; assembly: GCA_903874055.1. Lineage (GTDB taxonomy): Bacteria > Bacteroidota > Bacteroidia > Chitinophagales > Chitinophagaceae > Sediminibacterium. The sequence continues at coordinate 28,288 of CAIQQR010000027.1, forward strand.
CCTTCTGTGAAAACGGTGGGAGTGTCTTTCCAAACTCTGCTGGTAAAATCAATATAGCGTCCTGGTAAATTTAAAATATCGTGAATCAATTGCGTACCGAAAGGGTATATCATAAAAAAGTAAAAAAAAACTAAAATGATAGCGCCCTGAGTAATAATATATTTCCAATTTTTTTCAATAATGCTATATAACAGTATAGCAGGAATCCATCCAATAAATGCATACCTACTAAACAAACATAAAGTAATTACGATTGCCATTAAATACTTTTGTTGGTGTATAATGGTTACAGCAAGTAATAAATAAAATGTGATTACGACAGTCTCTTCGGTATAAATAATCAAATTGGCGTCTTCCACACTAAATAAATACCAGAACAATAAAAATATAGAGGTGATCATTAAAACAGACCCCTCCTTATTTAAATTTAATCGCCAAATTGGGTAAGCAAAAATTAAAAAAAATAAACTCACCGATAACCATCTAATATCAATATGCAAAAAGGTTGGAATCGAAAATGGCATCCAAAGTGCAGGTAAATAAATCGGTTTGGTACCTCCCCAAATTTCATTAATGGGTTTATATACATCCTTTATTTTTAAATTTACGAATCGCTCACACATTACTTTGATAATGGGTAACATATCCGATTCCTTGTAATTGAGCGGATTGTATATAAAATATTCCATCGAAAATCGATACATAACAATCAATACAATGATACTTATCAGTACTTTGTATTGAATATTTTTTCCATAAATATTTTTTAATTCATACTTATAAGAAGTAGCTTCAAATTTATTCTTGAGAATAAAAAAGGTGATTCCAAGTCCTGATAGCGTGTATAAAATTGAAATTAAAGACATGTAAGGCTTTAAATTCAGCAAAAAAGTAACACATAAGGTTTCAATCAGAAAAAATGCAATTAAAATAAAATTAAAGTATCTGTCCTTATTCATAATAGAGGCAAGATACAATTTACTTATAAATTTTCTTGAAAAACCATTTTGCCATTCACCCAAGTTTGCAAGCTACAAAGGAAGATGATGCCTATTGGTTAAAAGGGATTGAACTTGGATTATTAGGCATACAAACAGATCATCCAAAAGAATTGGTACAATTTTTAAAAAAGATAAAAGTGCATAATTAAAAAAGAAAATTCAATACAACACTAATCTACCCTTTTGATATCTGCACCTAATTCCTGTAACCTTGTATCAATGTATTGATAACCGCGGTCTATTTGTTCAATGTTTTGAATAACACTTTTTCCCTCAGCACTTAATGCTGCAATCAATAAAGCTTGACCAGCACGGATATCAGGGCTAGTCATGGTAATGCCACGCAGTGGGTATTTGCGTCCTAGTCCAATCACGGTTGCTCTATGTGGATCACACAAAATAATTTGTGCACCCATGTCAATTAATTTATCAGTAAAGAACAATCTGCTTTCAAACATTTTTTGATGTATCAATACGCTTCCTCTTGCTTGTGTTGCGGTAACTAAAACAATACTTAATAAATCGGGTGTGAAGCCGGGCCATGGATTATCATAAATGGTTAAAATTCCACCATCCATATAAGTTTGAATTTCATAATCTTCCTGAGCTGGGATAAAAATGTCATCTCCTTGAATATCAAAATCAATACCTAGTAATCTAAATTTTTCAGTAATAATACCTAAGTGTTGAATGCCGGCATCTTTAATACGAATCTCACTTTTAGTCATGGCAGCAAGACCAATGAACGAACCAATTTCAATCATGTCAGGTAAAATGCGATGTTCAGTTCCACCTAATTTTGTAACTCCTTCAATGGTTAATAAATTACTTCCTACTCCGGTTATTTTTGCACCCATTCTATTTAACATGCTACATAACTGTTGTAAATAAGGTTCACAGGCTGCATTGTAAATGGTAGTAATTCCTTCGGCCAAAACTGCAGCCATCACAATGTTTGCAGTACCTGTCACCGAAGGTTCATCTAGTAACATATAACAACCCTTAAGTCCTTCTGTTTTAATAGTGAAGCAAGCAAGGTCTTGATCATATTCATATTTTGCACCTAATTTTTCAAAACCAATAATATGAGTATCTAATCTTCTGCGACCAATTTTATCTCCACCTGGTTTAGGAAGATACGCAACCTTAAAGCGCGCTAATATAGGTCCAGCAAGCATTACAGAGCCACGTAAACGACCACTTTTTTTTCTAAATTCTTCTGAGGCTAAATATTGTGGATCAATTTTATCTGCTTGAAAACGATAAATACCTTCTCCTAATTTTTCAACACTCACTCCCATTTCATGTAATAACTCAATCAATAAATTTACATCTACAATATTGGGGATATTAGAAATGGTAATGGGATCACTGCTTAAAACTACAGCCGATAAAATTTGTAAAGCTTCGTTTTTCGCCCCCTGTGGAATAATGGTGCCTTTTAATGCTTTACCGCCGCGCACTTCAAATGAACTCATGATAATTGTTTGTATAACGAAAATAAACTTTTATTGTAAAAAAAATCCCGTTACTAAATAAGAACGGGATTTACTTTATAATATTTTGAACTAGTACCTTTTTTTGAAATTGCGGTTATTGTTGTTTCTTCCACCTCCGCCTCCGCTAGGTCCACGGCCACTTCCTCCGCCTTGTCCACCTCGATTGCGGTTATTGTTTTGCCATCTTCCTCCAGCTGGTCGGTAATCATCACTAAAGTTTTGATTGCGATGTTTAATATAAGGAGTATTGCTAAATTCAAGACCACCGCCTGTTATTGAATTTAATTCACTTCGAATAGCGTCATCTTGTACCAATTCTTTATGCCAATTACTATATGCTAACTTCATATAATGGGCGATACTATTGGCAAAACCTGCTTTCTTTTCTTCATCGGTCTCCGCCATGGCTTTATCAATCACCAATTCTAAATTTTTACCTAGGTGTGCATATTTGATTTTGCGTTTAGGATAAGGCAATGGATCGGGCTTTTGCTTATAGGTTTCCTTGGTAGGAATCGGATAAGGACTTTCCAAGTCCAATTTAAAATTGCTCATAAAAAACAGGTGGTCCCATAATTTATGCTTGTAATCTTCAATATTCTTTAGGGACGGATTTAAGAATCCCATCAATTCAATCACTACTTGGGCTTGCTCTTGACGCTTGGCTTTGTCCTCAATAGTCATAAGATGGTCCACCATCCTTTGAACGTGACGGCCATACTCTCTCATCCCCATTATGCTTCTTGCTGTATTGTACTCCATGTATTAAATCTTCCGAATAACAAATGTAGGGTTTTTATGGGTAATTTTCGTCAGATGAAAAACCACTTTTGCGTATATTCGTGCTATGGAGCAATTGTTACAACAAATAGAAGCCATCAAGGCCGAAATCGCAGCTACGGTGGCAACAACCCCAGATGCGGTGGAGCAATACAGAATCAAATACTTAGGAACCAAGGGTTTGGTAAAACAAATCATGGGGGAGATGAAGAATGTGCCGAATGAGCAAAAAAAGGAATTTGGTCAAATATTGAATGCTTTTAAAATTGTAGCCGAAGAAAAAATGGTGCAATTGCAGGAAGCATTGGGGGATAGTGATGAGCAAGGAAATGAAAAGTTCGATTTTACTTTACCAGGCGATCCAATTGCAGTGGGAACAAGACACCCATTGAATTTAGTGCGTAACCAAATGGTTTCTATATTTAAGCGTTTGGGTTTTGCAGTGGCAGAAGGTCCAGAGGTAGAAGATGACTGGCATAATTTTGGTGCGATGAATTTGCCCGAAGATCATCCAGCGCGTGATATGCAGGATACATTTTATGTACAAGCAGCTACCGAAGAAAGTTCAGCATGGTTATTAAGAACCCATACTTCCAGTGTACAGGCACGTGTGATGGAAACACAAAAACCACCTATTCGTGTAATTTGTCCTGGACGCGTATATCGTAATGAAACCATTTCTGCAAGAGCACATTGCTTTTTTCATCAAGTAGAGGGATTATATATTGATGAAAATGTAAGCTTCGCTGATTTAAAACAAACACTCTATTTTTTCGTACAAGAAATGTTTGGCAAGGATGTGAAAGTAAGATTCCGTCCAAGTTATTTTCCATTTACTGAGCCAAGTGCCGAAATGGATATTAGTTGTCAAATATGTGCTGGCAAAGGATGTAATATATGTAAGCACACTGGATGGGTAGAAATTTTAGGATCAGGAATGGTGCATCCAAAAGTTTTAGAGAATTTTGGTATTGATCCTGAAAAGTATACTGGCTTTGCGTTTGGAATGGGTGTAGAAAGAATAGCACAATTAAAATACCAAGTAAACGATTTAAGATTATACTCACAAAATGACCTACGCTTTTTAGAACAGTTTAAGCCTGTTTAGTTACGCAGCTTGTATCTTTTTTGCCTTGAATGGCTTTAATTTCAAGCTTTTATTTAATTGTTCAGCTTCTCTCATGTCAAAAGAAAGTTGAAGTCTTATCCATATATCAGCAGTACCTCCAAAAACTTTTGCAATTCGTGTAGCAAGTTGTGGTGTAATGGGTGATTTTCTATTTAATACATTAGAAAGTGAAGGACGTGAAATGCCTAGTAAGCTAGACGCATCTGTTATAGTGAGCGCGTTCGCAAGAATAACATCTTCTTTAAGAATTTCGCCCGGATGGGTATTATGTTTAATTTTTCTATTCATTAGTAATTTTAATGATAATCAACCAAGTTGATATCGTAGACTATTTCTTCATCAAATCTAAAAATAATTCTCCAATTTTCTTTGACAATTAAACTCCAATACTCAACATAGTTTCCCTTTAACTTATGTATACCCCAATTTTTAAAAGGAATTAAGTCTTGAGGTACCTGTTTAATGTCATTAAGTGTATCTAATATGCGTCTTATTTTATCAATTTGATCCTGAGGTAGCTGCTTGGTGTTACCTGACTCCCAAAACAATTTTAGTCCCTTATGTTTGAAAGTTTTAATCATATTGTAAATGTGTCCCTTTCTTATTGAAAAATAAAATAAAACGATTTGAAGATTTTCTAAAAAACAAGCTTTATTTTTATTTAAGATGCTACACAACACCAAAGGAATTGTACTTCGCGTAACTAAGTATGGAGATACGAGTTTGATTATGACGGCGTATACCGAGCTTTTTGGTTTGCAACAATACATTTTAAAAGGGGTTCGAACTACTAGTAAAAAGGGTGCTAATAAAGCAGTGTATTATCAACCTGCAGCTATTTTACAAATGGAAGTGTACCATAGTCCTATGAAAGGATTGCAAATGGTAAAGGAAGTTAATTGGAGTTATATTTATCAAAATGTATATTCAGATGTGGTCCGCAATGCAGTGGCCACCTATATTGTAGAGGTATTGCAACAAACATTGCAGCCCGAACCTTATCCTGAATTATTTTATTTAATTGAAGATACTTTTACACAATTAGACAAGGGCGATGCAACGCTAGCAAGTAATCTTTCCATTTATTTTTTAATTCATTTGTGTGAAACATTGGGTTTTGGTTTGCAAGGAAATTTCTCCGAGTCCACTCCTTACTTGGATGTAAAGGAAGGACAGTTTATAAGAGAAAAACCATTGCACCCCTATTTTCTAGAAGGACAGGAAGCGCAAACAGCATCCATCTTTTTACAGGTTCAATTTTACAATGATTTGGAAAATATTACACTAAGTGGTGCTCAAAGAAAAAAAATTCTTGAACTATTCCAGCTCTCTCTAAGTTGGCACTACAAGGGCTTTAAAGAAATTAAGTCCTTGGCTATTTTGCAAGCAGTGTTGTATTAATCTTTACTTCTAAAATGTCTACGCAACATAATTATGATAATGGCAAAAATGCCAAATAGTATTGGGAGTGCCATAATGATTATTTAATTATTAAAATTACTATAAATACATAGCTTTATATTAAATAAGATAAATGAATTTTAAAACTACTTGTACATTTTTGATAGTTGTAAGTGGCTTACTTACAAGTTATTGCTCATTTTCTCAAATTTCAACATCATCAAAAATGGGAATCGATTATCAAGCCCACCGAGGAGGTCGGGGGTTAATGCCAGAAAATACCATTCCTGCAATGCTTTCGGTAATGGATAATGATAAAGTTACTACGCTTGAAATGGACTTAGCAATTACTAAGGACAAGCAGGTTGTTGTTTCGCACGATCCCATTTTAAATCCAATCATTACTACCAAGCCCGATGGAACATTTATAAAAGGAAATGAGCTGAATGAAAA
>CAIQQR010000028.1 GCA_903874055.1 uncultured Bacteroidota bacterium
ATGTTGCAATTTTTAATAGTAGAATTTTTGCCAAAAACAGGTCTTTTTTGCCCATTTTAGCTCATTTTTGCCCAAAATGAATACAATTTTCACCGATTTGCTCCTAAAATGGGATAAAGCGTCCAATTACCGTCCTATGCCCTGGAAAGGTGAAAATGATCCTTATAAAATATGGCTTAGTGAAATTATTTTACAACAAACCAGGGTTGAACAGGGTTGGGCCTACTATGAAAGATTTATAAGGACCTATCCTAATATACATTTACTGGCCAATGCCAAAGAAAATGAGGTGTTCAAATTATGGGAAGGGCTAGGCTATTACAACAGATGCAGGAATTTATTATTTACAGCTAAGTATATTGTCAAAGCATTAAATGGAATTTTCCCTAATAATTATGAAGACTTACTAAAATTGAAAGGGGTTGGACCCTATACTGCAGCAGCCATTGCTTCCTTTGCATATAATTTACCCCATGCTGTTGTTGATGGGAATGTTTTTAGAGTATTTGCACGTTATTATGGAATTCATTTACCTACTGACACCAAAGAGGGCTTAGTAATTTTCAATAAAATTGCCTCCGAAAATTTAGCTTTTAAAAAAGCAGGTATTTATAATCAGGCACTTATGGATTTTGGCGCAACTGTTTGTAAGCCGATGTCTCCACTATGTGGTAGTTGTGTGATGCAAAATACTTGTGCTGCTTTTGCGCAAAATACAGTAGGGCAATTACCTATTAAATTAAAAGTGATTCAAAAGAAAAAAAGATATTTTGATTACTTCCTTTTTAAGTTAAATGGGAAACTTTGGATTCAAAAAAGAGGGCAGGGTGATATATGGGCTGGGCTTTATCAGTTTTACTTAGTAGAAAATGATAAGATCGTAACAGCGGACAATGCTTATTACCAGCAGGTGCTAAATAATCAACTTATGATTGATTTAAAGGAAGTTAAAATAACTAAGGAAAGTAAAATTTACCAACAACAACTAACCCATCAATTGTTGACTTTTAGGTTTTTTACAATTGAATTAAAAAAGATGCCAAAAGCTTTTGAAAAAGGAGCGTGGGTGAGTGCTAAAAATTTGCAAAAATTTGCGTTTCCAAAAACCATTAATTCTTTTTTAAATGAGCTAAATGACTAAGTGCATGAAATGTGTAAGTTTATTGGTAACTTTCCCTTTAAAATCAAGCTAAATTGGAATATCACTCGAGCAATATTTTTATGTTTATTACGAACAATCCCGCAACTATACAACAAGATAGTTCGCTACTATTATTAATGATTGTGCTTTTGTTTTTATCTTTTTCCATTGCAGGCTCCGAAGTGGCTTTCTTTTCATTATCCTACAAAGACATTCAAAATTTAAAAACGAAAAGCAATAAAGCATTAAAACGTATTGTGCATTTGTTGGATGATCCTAAAAGGCTACTCACTTCTATGCTAATTGCAAATAGCTTCATTAACATCTGCATAATTTTAATTGCCAATATTCTGATAAATCATTTATTTGTTTTTGATCAAATTGGCATTCCTGGCATTGAATTTTTAGTAAAAGTGATAGCGGTAACTTTATTACTTTTATTTTTTGGCGAAATTTTGCCCAAAGTAATGGCTACCCAAAATAATATTCGTTTTGCAAGTGATTTTGGAGGCATTATTCAAGTGGTATACTTTATTTTTTCAAAGCCAAGTAGTATCATGGTGAAGTATACTAATATTATCGAAAATAAATTATCCAAAAAAAATTACGGAACTACCTATAGTATGGAGGAGCTTGACCACGCTATTGATTTAACTACTTCGCCTAATAATCAGGAGAATGAAAAGAAAATATTAAAAGGCATTGTTAAGTTTGGAAATATTACTGTCAAGCAAATTATGAAAACAAGGCTTGATGTTTATGGTGTGGATGAATCTATTTTTTTTGACGAGTTACTAGAACACATAAAAGAGCATAATTATAGCAGGTTCCCAGTGTATAAGGAGGACTTAGATACCGTTGTGGGTATGATTCATACAAAGGATGTTTTGCCGCATATCAATAAGGAAAAAGATTTTAAATGGGATGCATTAATAAGACCTGCATTTTTTGTTCATGAACAAAAAATGGTCGAAGATTTATTAAAAGAGTTTCAATTAAAAAGAATACACTTTGCAATTGTTGTAGATGAATTTGGTGGCACTAGTGGAATTATTACATTGGAAGATATTTTAGAAGAAATTGTAGGGGACATTAAAGATGAATTTGATGAAGAGGAGTCAATGATTAAAAAAATTGATGATTTTCATTATTTAGTAGAAGGTAAAACACCTATTATAGACTTATGTAATTTTATAGATATTTCAAGTGGTTTTTTTGATTCAGTAAAAGGAGAAAGCGATACCGTTGCAGGTTTGTTTTTGGAATTAGCAGGTGCATTCCCAACATTACAACAAGTAATAAAATTTAAGCAGTTTAGCTTTACTGTTTTGGAAATTCAAAAAAATAGAATTCATAAAATTCAATTAATCATCAATCCTCAAACAGGAATTACAAGCGAAAATGCATAAAGCTTTCCTTTCATTCATAATAGTTTTTGTTTCATTTGCGCTTGCATGCAACAGTCCATTTATTCCTAAGAAAAAAGGGTATGAAAAAATGGATTTTCCCAAACATTCCTATCAGGTTTTTAATGAAGCTGGATATCCTTATACTTTTGAATATCCTGTATATGCGCAAATTGAGCATAAAGTGAATTACTTTGGAGATAATGCAGAAACTAAGGGTTGGATCAATATCAATATTCCTTCCTACAATGCATCTGTATATGTAAGTTACAAGTCCATTTTGCCCCATCAATTTGATACCTTATTAAAGGACGCTTATACTTTTGCCAATAACCATAATAGTAAGGCAAATGCAATTGAGGATTCTATTTTCACCACCCAAAATGGTATTCACGGGGTATTTTTTCATATTGGCGGAGATGTAGCCACCAATTATCAGTTTTTTTTGACCGATTCCATGCATCATTTTTTTAGAGGGGCACTATATTTTGACACGACTCCTAATGAAGATTCTTTGGCACCTATGAATGCGTTTCTTTTTAAGGATCTAACTCATTTAGTAAATACGTTTAAGTGGCAATAGTTAATCTTAAGTTTTATCTTTAATAAAATCAGTAATTTTATCTCGCATAAAATAAGTGACATCATTAAAAGTTGCATATACTTTTCCACACATCAAAAAACGCGCCGCATTTTTTTCTTATCTTTACAATACAAATTTTAATATGATTATTATAGATTCGGTTTTGGTGAGCGATGAAATTGTAGAAGAACAATTTGTATGTGATTTGACAAAATGCAAAGGTGGCTGTTGTGAAGATGGTGACGCTGGTGCGCCACTTGAAAACAAGGAAAAAGATTTTATCAAAGAATATTACGATATCGTAGCGCCTTACATGACCAAGGAGGGTATTAAGGAAGTGAAGCAGGTTGGACAATTTATGTATGATAGAGAGTTTGGTTGGGTTACTCCTACGATTAATGGGGAAATTTGTGCGTATGGTTATAAAGATGAAAAAGGGATTATAAAATGTGCATTTGAGCAAGCATATAATGATGGCAAAATACCTTGGAAAAAACCAATCAGCTGTCATTTGTTCCCTATAAAAGTTACTAAAAGCAAGTCTGATCCTGGCGTTGAATATTTAAATTATGAGCCAAGAGAAGATTTATGTGCAGCGGCTTGCTCATTAGGAGTTAAATTAAAAGTACCTGCATATGTATTTTTAAAGGAATCGATTATTAGAAAGTATGGAGCTGAATTCTATGATGCATTAGATGCCTCTGCTAAACATCTTCAAAAGAAATAATTTATTATTTATGCGAAGCATTTACGCAGATTCATTTTTAGAAAAGAGCACGGAGAAAGCTTTTGATACCGAGCATAGAAAAAAAATAAACTTCAACATTGGCAAGTACAATGCAGTAGTGCCAAAGGGCTTAGCTCAGTTTACTGATTTATCACGCGTTAGAGAGCTTGCAAAAAATAGAAAATGGGAAGCCATTGAGCATTTAGATTTGTATTTAACACAGTTTGAAGAAAAAATTACAAAAAGAGGAGCAAAGGTTTTTTGGGCAGAGGATAGTGAACAAGCCTTAAATTACATTGGTGATATTTGCGAAGAGAAAAAGTGTAAATCCATTGTCAAAAGCAAGAGCATGGTTACTGAGGAAATTCATTTAAATAAATATTTAGAATCTATCGGTGTTGAAAGCGTTGAAACTGATTTAGGAGAGTATATACAACAGTTAGACGGAGAAGCCCCTTATCATATTGTAACACCCGCAATGCATAAGAGCAAAGAAGATGTTGCAAAATTATTTACGGAAAAATTAGGTACTGATATTAATTTAACACCAGAACAACTTACATTGGTTGCCCGTAAAAATTTAAGGGCTAAGTATACTCAAGCTGAAATTGGAATTTCAGGAGCCAATTTTATAATATCAGATATTGGTGGAATTGCGCTCACCGAAAATGAGGGTAATGCAAGATTATCCGTTTCAATGCCTAAAACACATATTGTAATTGTTGGTATTGAAAAAGTGATTCCTTCTATAAGTGATTTAGGATTATTTTGGCCACTGCTTTCAAGTTATGGTACTGGACAGCAAGTAACAGTATATAATAGTGTTATTACTGGACCAAGACAACAAGATGAAGTGGATGGCCCTGAAGATATGTATGTGATTTTATTGGATAATGGTCGTACCGAACTTTTAGCTAATAGTAAATCAAGAGAAGCTTTATATTGTATTAGATGTGGTGCTTGTTTAAATGCTTGCCCCGTTTATAAAAATATTGGAGGCCATGCTTATGAAACAACATATAGTGGCCCTATTGGAAGTGTAATTACTCCACACTTGCGTGGCATGCATGATTATAAACATTTAAGCTACGCTTCTAGTTTATGTGGTAACTGTACCGACGTATGTCCCGTGCGTATTAACTTACACGAACTTTTACTTGAAAATAGAAGACAATCTGTTGTTGAAGGAGAAAGTGATTATAGCGAAAAATTTGCTTGGAAAGTTTGGAAGCAAAGTTCACTTAGTAGAAGATTAATGAATCAAGGAACCGCCCCCATTAAAAAATGGATTGTAAATAAAATGTTTAAAGGGTGGACAGCTCAAAGAGCTCCATTGGTTTTTCCTAAAAAGACTTTTAACCAACTTTGGAAAGAAGCCAATAAGGGTAGGAAGTAATTAAATGGCTAGTCTTGAAATACGGTTTCTTATTACATTCCGTCGGCGTCTAATCTACTAAGCGTGTCGGCTTCAACCGGATCTTTTTGTTTTTTCAAACTCCAATTTACCAAGTACACACCAACTAAAGTACAAATAGTACCTACAATACTATTCCAACTCATCTTTTCATTTAATAATAATGAGCCAACCCATATTGCAACAATAGGATTGATATAGGCATATAATGATGCTATTGCTGGCTTTAAATGTTTCATGCTATATATAAATGAAATAAATGCAAAAATAGAACCGCCAATAACCATGTAAATAATGGCGCCCCAGGATATTGCAGGTATTTCATTAAATGGAATATAATTTCCTGAAAGTATAGTATATAAACCCATGCATGCTGAACTAATGAGCATTTGCCATCCAATGGAGTTGTAAGAATTAATTTCCATTTTTGATCTTGCGATTACAATGGATCCAATACTCCAACATATCATTGCAAACATCGATAGCCCAACTCCTAATAAGTAGTCAGGGCCATGCGCTTGCATACTATCCTTGTAAAAAATAAATCCAATTCCTATAATGCCTAATAATAAACCAACCAGGGTAGGTGTATTTATTTTTATGGCTTTAAAATAAAATCTTTCTATAAGTACTACGGATAATGGATACAATGCTGCTATTAATGCTGCTAACCCACTTGTAATAAATTGAAGTCCATAAGTAGCAATACCATTTGCAGAAACAAACATTAAAAAGGCCATTGCAGAAAGCCACAAAAATTGCTTTGCTGTTGGCAGTTTTTCTCCTTTTATTAAAAAGAAAATCACATAAATACTCCCCCCTAGAAATTGTCGAATACTTGCCAGTTGAAAAGCAGCATGTATATGACTAATGCCAATTTTACTAGCCACCCAAGTAGTACCCCAAACAATGCTGGTAACTGTTAGTGCTAGGTATGCTTTTTTTTGACTGGCCATGTAGGTATTTTATTGCAGCGTAGCTGCAAAGATTAATGTTTAAAATGTCTTAACTGTGTCATCACCATTGCTAAACCATTTTCAACACAATAGGCTACACTGTCCTTGTCTCTTACCGATCCGCCTGGTTGAATATATGCTTCAATACCTTCCTGGTGTGCAATACGAACACAATCATCAAATGGGAAAAAAGCATCAGAGGCTAATGCAGCACCCTTTAAATCAAAATTGAATTGCTTTGCTTTTTCAATTGCATGTCTTAATGCATCCACTCTTGAAGTTTGGCCACATCCTTTTCCAACCAATTGCTTGTTTTTGATAAGTGCAATGGCATTGCTCTTTAAATGCTTACATATAATATTTCCAAATTCTAAATCTTCTTTTTCAATTGCAGTACATGGTCTAGCACCCACTTCCTCCCAATTTGCAAAGTTACCTGTATCCAACCCTTGCGATAAGGTTCCGTTTAAGATAGACTTTTGTTGGGTTGGCTTAAAGCTAACGCCAGCCTTGCTTTGCAATAAAATTCTATTTTTCTTGGAAGATAAAATAGTCAATGCTTCTGGTTCAAATGCAGGGGCAATTAAAACTTCGAAGAAAATTTCTTGAATCGCTTCCGCAGTTGCTTTGTCAATAGTTCCGTTGGTAACTAAAACACCACCAAATGCACTTTCAGGATCTCCTGCTAATGCTGCAGTCCAACTTTCAAAAACAGTATTTCTTTGCGCTACGCCACACACATTAGTGTGCTTGATAATTGCAAAACTAGTAGTTGTTAAATCACTTATCAAAGCAATGGCTGCATCCACATCTACTAAATTATTGTAAGATAATTCTTTACCATTTAATTGAGTAAACCACTCTTCTAGGTTACCATAAAAGGTAGCCACCTGATGTGGATTTTCTCCATAACGTAACACTTTCCCAGTTGCTGGATTAAAATAGTTACTAATTGCAATATCATAATGCATTACTACTTCAAAAGCCTTAGATGCAAACGCTTTTCTTTGTTCTAAAGTAGTTGTTCCTTTTTGTGCAATCAACATTGCATTTAATTTTTGGTAATCATCTTTTGCAGATAATACCACTAAATCACGAAAGTTTTTTGCAGCTGCGCGAATCATGGAAGGTCCGCCAATGTCTATTTTTTCAATGATTAATTTTTCCTCGTCTGTAGTTCTTAAAGTTTCTTCAAATGGATATAAATCCACAATGACCAAGTCCATTTCAGGAATTTTATACTCAGCCATTTCAGCCAAATCCTGTGGTTCATATCTTCGTCCTAATATGCCTCCAAAAACTGATGGGTGTAATGTTTTAACACGGCCTCCTAAAATAGAAGGGTAGCCAGTTACACTTTCAACAGATACACAAGGAATGCCTAAGTCTTCTAAAAACTTTTGTGTCCCACCCGTTGAATAAATGGTGATATTTAACTGTTGTAATGTTCTTGCTAAGGGTTCTAAGCCGTCTTTGTAGAATACAGAGATAAGGGCTGATTGTATTTTCTTTTCCATAGGCAAAGTTAAGTCCTTCCCCATTTTTCATATCTGCAGATTTTCCACAAAAAATGCGATTAACTGAATAACTTTTGAAGAAAATATATTGAAAAAAGCCCCATAATTGCCAATAACCATTTTGGTTGCTTTAGATATAGCCATAAATACAGAAATAACAGGATTAAATAATACATCAAAATTTGGATACCACTCATGGTTATTTGAATACTTGAAGCTTTTGTCTGTAAAAACCAGCTGTTCACAAAATGGTTAAAGAATACTATATATTTTTCAACCATTCGGCCCAAAATAAAAGTAAATGGTATTTGTATTGGTAAAATTATTAGTATACCTAAGCCATATAAAATATAATTACTAAGCGGCACCATGATAAAATTACTTACCAGAACCCACCCCGCTATTTGATGAAAGTGTAAAGTTAAAATGGGAAAAGTAGTGAGTTGTGCCGATAAACTCATGCAACAATTGCTCCACAAAAATTGAATGATTGGGTTTTTTAATTCAATTGATTTAAACAATAAATTATAAAACAAATGGATGCCTATAACAGCCGAATAGGAAAGCTGCAAGCCTATATGATTCAGATGTTGGATATCAAATAATAAAATGACAAGCACACCTCCCGCAATGGTATTTAACATAAAACTATTAGCTCCCAAAAATTTTCCAATGGCATGGATGCTAAAAAATAAGGAAGCTCTTACTATCGAAGGACTAGCAAATGCCATTAAAGTATAGATCCACACACAAGTAAGTAAAAGAATGAGTTCGCATAATAAGAAAAATGATTTTCTGGGCAACAGTATTGTTAATCTTTTTAAATTTTTAAATAAAATTTCTAAGTGCATGCCGCTAATAGCAATAATGTGTACAATTCCTAATTGTGTATAGGCATTCATTAATTGGGGATCCATGTCCATCTTCACGCCCAATACTATGGCTTGTGCAAATCCGTTGGCTTCTTTATTAGTAATGGTAGTATTCAATTTTGTTATCACCCAATTTCTACAATCCAAAATCATTTCTGTTGGATAGGGAATGAATAACAAAGCATGTTTTTGAGAAGCTATTTGTATGGCAATGCCCCAGCTTATTAATGTAAAGTAAAGGGAGGCTCCAACTATTGAATTTTGAATTTTTAAAATAGATAGTAGCCATATAAAACCTGTACTAAAGAGTAAAATAGAAATAGCAATTGTACTAGTTTGTTCAGTTGCGCAATGTATGTATTGCTTAGACAAGAGGACTCCAATTAATAAGAGGGTGGCAATAAATACTAATGGATGAGCTGCTCTCCATTGACTATAATTTGATTGCATTGTCTAAATTACTGCAATCATAGATGCCGAAATCTTCGGAATTTACTTAGCGCCAATAAGGAATACTGCTAATTTTTTGTGTAATTCAGGCTTATTGCTTTTCCAATAAGCAATGGTTGCGGTTTTGATAAATTCATTGGGAGCAGTAATGTCAACACCAATACATAATCTAGTTTGAGGATGACAGTATTGAATAATGGCTTCTAGTAATTGATTATTTCTGTAAGGAGTTTCGATAAACAATTGAGTACATCCTCTTACATTGGCATCGGCTTCGAGTGCTTGAATTTTTTTCTTTCTTTCATTGGTATCGATAGGCAAGTAACCGTGAAATTGAAAATTTTGTCCATTCATGCCACTTGCCATTAAAGCAAGTAATAAAGAAGATGGAGCAGTATAGGGCTTTACAATGGCTCCAAGCGCTTGTGCTGCGGCAACTAATATTTGTCCTGGGTCTGCAATGCCTGCACAACCGGCTTCGGAAACAATTCCAATATTTTTTCCTTGTAGAAGCAATTGTGTAAAGGACTGAATTTGCTCCGCTTCTACTTTATGTATTGCATGCCATATATAATTGTCAATCACCATTTCCTTCCAAACCTTTTTAAAAAATCGGCGCGTGGTTTTTTCGTTTTCAACAAAAAATGCATCACATTGTGCTATCCATTGCTGTGTATCTGCTGGAATGGCTTCCCATCCTTCTTCATGCAATAACATGGGCAATAAATATACTTTTCCAATACTCATTAGTTATTGTCTTTTATTTCTTGTGTATTTAAATGCGCAGCGATGAGTGCATAAAATGGTGCTGCCATCCATCCGATAATTGGAATCAAATGCATTATATAAAAAACAATTCCATTGGCTATGGGCAAGCCTTTATGCGTACTCACATAATTTGCAGCAGTAATGCTGGATTTATTTTCAGTAGCTAGTCCGTAGTCAAGCATGGCATATCCAAAATAATAAGACTCCATTAATATCGTAAAAATAGGAGTAAACCAACCAATAATAGGAATGGTACAAACTAATATAATTGGGATTAAATAAACCACCTGCCATAACATATTGGTAAGGCTAAGTTTTATGGCACGAATTACCAATCCAATATATTCTATCCATTTAAATTCAAATGGCTCATTTTTTTGAATAGCAGCAATACGTAAATGTTGGTAGGAAAATACAGGTGAAAATAATATGAGAAATATAAATTTAAATAAGGCAAAATAAAATAATAGTAAAGTAAACCATAGCCAGAAACTACCCATGGTAATAAAAAATCCTAATAAGTCATTTCCTAATGTATCTACCCATGATTTTAAACCAGTTTTTAAAATGATCCATTCAATAAATAAACTGGAAGTTTGGCTAAAGTAGGTAATGCCAATCACAAAAAGGAAAGCATAAATAATCCCAGGAATTATCATCCACTTCCACATGCGATGTTGCATGATGAACTTGTGTGCTAAAAAAAAGGCACGAATGGAAATGATTAATTCTTTGAGCAATATGTAAGTTTTGCTGTAAAGGTACGAAGTCCTTTATTAGGATTGCATTTTGGTTCCATAAGCTAAGTCGCCAGCGTCTCCAAGGCCCGGAATGATATAACTATGGTCATTTAAGGTTTCATCAATATCGCCACACCAAATTGGAATATCCTTGCCTAAAGCCGCTTCCACCGTTTCAATCCCTTTTTTACTAGCAATCGCAACTACAATATGCAATGATTTAGGAGTTTGATTTTTTGTGATGGCTTTAATAGTTTCTACTAAGGATGCACCTGTCGCTAACATAGGATCTGATACAATTACAATTCTATTGTTTAAATCGGGGCAACTCATGTATTCGATCCTAATTTCAAAGCTTCCATCCTCATGGTGTTTTCTGTAAGCAGAAATAAAAGCATTGTCTGCTTTGTCAAAATAATTAAGCATTCCTTGATGTAATGGAAGCCCTGCTCTTAAAATGGTAGCTAATACAGGTTGCTCAGTCAATACCTTTGATTGATGAATTCCTAATGGGGTGGTAGTTGGAACTATTGTACTTGGCAATTGCTTGCTCAATTCATAAGCAGCTACTTCACCAATGCGTTCTAAATTTCTTCTGAAACGCATTCTATCATTTTGCACATTTACATCTCTCAATTCTGCCACCCAATTGCTTAATAAACTATGCTGTTCACTTAAATGATAAACCATTGCTTTTAATTTTTTCCGAAATTAAGTTTCTTCGAGTCAATTTTAAAATAATTTAAATTCTTCTCCATCAAATAACCCTTTGTCACTCAATTTTAAATGTGGAATTACCAATAATGCCATAAAACTAAGTGTCATAAAAGGGGCGGCTAAGCTACTGCCTAATGATTTTGCCATTAAGTCAATCTTAGTGTAAGCATCAGCTACAATATAAGGATCTTGAACGCTCATTAAGCCTGCAACAGGTAAGCCTAACACTTCCTGCTCCTTCTTACTTACACAGCTAATGCCCCCTTTTTGAGCAATTACTAAATTGATAGCTTTAACAATACTTTCATCATCCACACCTACTGCGATAATATTGTGGCTATCGTGTGCCACTGTGGATGCAATAGCACCTTGTTTAAAACCAAAATTTTTAATGAATGCCATTTTGGGAGCGGCTTTAAAATAGCGATTGTAAACCACCATTTTTAATACATCTTCATTAATGTTGGAGCAGATTTTATTTTCAATCAATGTAGGCTTTAACCACAAACAATGAGTAATCAATTGACCATCGATTGCCTCGATAACAGGAATGTTGCCAGCTTCATTGAAAGGATATTCATTCACATTTACCTGAATGTCTGCTTCGGCAATATCGCTTGCGTTAAATTGATTTATAATTTTTTCTTCCACCACAGGTATATGAGTTTTCCCTTCATCTGCTACCAATATACCATTGATATAGGTTTGTTTTACTTTGAATGATTTTAAATCTTCAACTACAATAAAATTGGCAGGGTCTCCAACACGCGCTTCTCCTGTAGGTAATTTATAATGCAATACTGGGTTAATACATGCTGCTCTTAGCACATTAAAAACGTCAATACCTTTAGCTACCGCTCTTGCACAAAGTGTATTTATATGACCTTCTAATAAACTATCAGGATGTTTGTCATCGCTACATAACATCATCATATGAGGATGATCATCTAATAGCTCGTACAATGCTTCAAAATTCTTAGCTGCACTTCCTTCTCTAATTAAAATACGCATCCCATAACTTATTTTGTCCACCGCTTCCTCCATTGTAAAGCACTCATGATCGGTACTAATGCCTGCCTGAATATATTGCTTAGCCTGTTCACCCATTAAGCCAGGCGCATGACCGTCAACCGGTTTCCCTAATTTATGTGCAGCAGCAATTTTTTTCATTACTTCAGCATCCTTAAACAGCACGCCAGGAAAGTTCATCATTTCGCTTAAGTAATAAATATCCTCATTGGCTAAAAGTGTTGCAACAGCCTCACTATTGATTTCGGCACCCGCTGTTTCATAAGTAGTAGCAGGTACACAACTTGGTGCACCAAAGAAAAAATGAAAAGGCACTTTTTTCCCATTGCCGATCATGTAATGAACTCCTTCCACT
The DNA here is from genome assembly GCA_903874055.1 of uncultured Bacteroidota bacterium. Lineage (GTDB taxonomy): Bacteria > Bacteroidota > Bacteroidia > Chitinophagales > Chitinophagaceae > Sediminibacterium. The sequence goes on from CAIQQR010000028.1 coordinate 12,676, forward strand.
CCGCATACATTTGCAATTTCATGCGGATCGCTAATGGTACCAATAGTACCATGCAATACAGCAAGTCTGGCAAAAGCGCTAGGGATAAGCATACTACTTTCAATATGTACATGACTATCAATAAAACCAGGCAGGATAAAATGGTTTGGGGCATTATCGCATGGAGTAATATTTTCAATTATGCCATTATGAATAGTGAGCGTTGCTGGGAAAATATGTTTAGATAAAATGTCCACATATTGCCCAGAAACTGAATAAGTAGTTTCCATAAATTAATTGAATTATAAATTAAACCAGTAGCTAAATTTAAAGATAATTGCTCTGTTCTTATTCTTAAATATTGGATCTGTGTAATAATTGTCCGTGTATACTAAGAAAAAGTCACTCATTGGTTTAAATCTATATTGCAAACGACTATTGATATTAATATTATTTTGCTGTGTATTGTACTGCATAAAAGTGGTCCAAAACAAACTAGTAGAAAAATTCCAATCAATTTTTGGAGAAAGAAGCACTAAATTATTTGTACCATAAGGCTTTGGTAATTCAATTCTATTAAGCTCTGCTCTTAAAGAAAGTTTTAAATGCGGTTGTGATTTCCAGCTTACACCTACCGAAGCTCCTTGAATAGTACCATTGTAAAATTGCCCAACAGTTAACATACTTTCCACTCCAAAAAGTTTTCGAACATCAGAAATATACATCATCTGAAGTTGATTAAACTGATAGTACCCTGATGGCAATGGAGTGCCACTTGTAAATGAAATTGGGTATAATAAATTTAAGCTAGTGTTGGATAATGAAGTAGTTAAAAAAGATGCGTTTTTAAAATCGGTTTGAATACTAAATTTAGCGTCTGACTCATTCAAGCTATTATCAGGATGGAATGTGGCGAAATCTTCTACCTTAAATTGAAGCTTTCCTAATGGACCTGTTGCTGGTAAAATTTTATAAGCTATCTGATTAAAGGTATGTCCAAATCCTAAACGAATGCTAGTGTCTCTTACTGCATCATAATTGTTAATCATTTGCACATAACCCATGTCGGTATAATAGTTCTTTCCAACGTTACCCACCAAAGTTATAAAACTCCAATGTTTGCTTTCTTTCATTAAACCTGCTTGCACATATTTATCCTGGTCCACCACTGTTTCTTTAAATGCTTGATGATAATCGGCCCATGCGCTAAATGTGCCTTCGGTGTTTGAATATTCAAAAGTGACACCTGCGTTTCTACCATATTTATCCAATGGATTTTTTTTAGCTTCTTCTTCAGAAATATAATTTTCTCTATTTAAAAAATAGGCTTTTATCATTGATCTTTTAAGTATACTTCTTTGCACTGTAAATGCAGAAAAGTTTTCAGGAGAATAGCTTCCTTGTTTTCCTGTTTGCATATCCATCACTCCAATTCTTGTTGCAGGATCAATATTGCCAGAAAGTCTAGCTCCAAATAATATTGGAATTCTATTGCCGTCCTTGTCTAAACCAATTGTCCTTGAATAAAAGGGGTTGATGCCAGGGATACCAAAATTGGAAAATAAATCAGCATTCTCTAAAAAGAAATTTCTTTTTTCAGGCAAGAAAATATCAAAACGAGTAAGGTTGGTTACTTGTTGGTCCACTTCCACTTGAGAAAAATCTGGGTTTACTGTTAAATCCAAATTTAAGGAAGCATTTAATGCAAGTTTGGCATCAAATCCAGTGCTGGCAGTAGTGTTTAGTGATTGTCCATTTTCTTTGTCCTCACTAGTATTACCGTTAATGTAGGGTAAAAAGATGATATTTTTGGAAGTGACAGGGGATCCCTCATTTGGCCAATTTAATAATCCAGTGTGGCCTAAATCATAGGAGTGAAAATTGGTTGGTATTTTTGCCCAAGTGCTGTACTCGTTATTTTTTGCATCCACTCTTAAAAAATTAACTCCCCAATTTATTTGTTTAGGATCATATCGAATTGATTTTAAAGGAATCATAATTTCTGCAATCCAAAAACTTCCATAATCCTTGGTTGCAGAAAACCATTTGCTATTCCAGCTCATGGATAGCTTATCTGCAAAACCATTATTTAATTGATCTTCGGATTGTACATTTAGTGCGTTCACCACAAAAAAGAAACCATTCGTTTTTTTATTCAATGGGTCTAAAATCACACCCACACAATCATTACCATCATGCCCACCATCTCTTTTTAAACCACTAATAATGTGTGTACCGCTATCATATACCTTAAAGGCAAAATATAAATTATCCTTATCATAAGTCATTCTAGCCTCTGTCTTTCGAATAGGAGATCCAATATCATTTGGATATTTTTTTATAAAATTTTGGGCTACTTCTGCATTGGTCCAAACTGCCTCATCTAATACACCATCAATTTTAATTGCAGATGAATACGGCTTTATATTGTATTGATATTGTTTTTGATAGTCCGATATCTCTTGAGCATTAGCTGTTTTGATCAATAAGAAAGAGGAAACCAAGACTAAAAATAGTAAACGCGTATTCTTCATAAGCTGCAAATATCCTATTTGAAACGATTAGACTTGTTTTTTGTAACAATAAACACTGAAAAAATGTATAAACGGCTTAATCCTTACTTAAAATATCGGGTCTGCGCGCTTTAGTACGTGCAACAGCCTGCTCCTGACGCCAAATTCCCACTTTTTTCGGGTCTCCGGTAAGTAATACTGGTGGTACTTCGAGCCCTCTAAAGTTGGCTGGTCTAGAGTAAACGGGTGGGGCTAATAAATTGTCTTGAAATGAATCAGTAAGTGCCGATGTTTCGTCATTTAAAACACCTGGAATTAATCTGCCAACAGCGTCAACAATAATGGCTGCCGCTAATTCGCCACCACTTAAGACATAGTCTCCAATAGAAATTTCTTTAGTTACATAAAGGTCTCGTATGCGTTGGTCAATTCCTTTATAATGTCCACAAATAATAAGTATTCTATTTTTGATGGATAGTGTATTTGCCTCTTTTTGGTCAAATGTTTTACCGTCTGGAGTTACAAATATAATTTCATCAAATTTACCTTCCTGTTGTAATTCATCTATCGCATTGGAAAGTGGCTCGCACATAATTACCATTCCTGCTCCACCCCCATATTGATAGTCGTCTACCTGTCCATGTTTATTAATTGCCCATTTTCTTAACTGGTGCAACTTAATATTTAAATGTCCTCTTTCCTGAGCACGCTTCATAATGCTATGCTCAAAAGGGCTTGTTAATAGTTCCGGTAAAACGGTTAATATCTCAATGGTCATAATGCAAAGTTAATCCAAAAACTCCCCCAAATCTCTTCTGTTCTTTTTTGTTGGGCGCCCTATTTTACTCAAACGTTTTCCAGTTTGGAAGGTTGCTGCTACCTGCCTCACTCTTTCAAGCTCTTCAACAGGGGTAAGGTCTTCGTAATATTTAATCGCTTCGGCATATGCCATACGCGATTCTAAAATTTGAGTAACCTTTATAGTCCAGTTTTTATGTTCGGTTCTTGCGTCGTAAATATCTCCCACCACAACAGCTCTTGAAGCTTTCACGTTTTCACCTTTTAATTTCACACGCCCTTTGTCAATGGCTTCAGTTGCTTGACTTCTTGTTTTAAAAACACGAATGGACCAGAGGTATTTATCAAGCCTTACTTTTTCTTTTTTCTCAGTTGCTTCTTTCATGCATTATGCATTTTTTTCTGCGAAGTATTTATGAAAATAAGGAATGGTTTCAATGCCTTTATAAAAGTTTGCAATGTCGTATTTTTCATTTGGACTATGCAAATTATCACTATCTAAACCGAATCCCATAAATACAATTTTCAATCCTAATTCTTTTTCAAACAAAGCACAAATAGGAATACTTCCTCCGCCTCTTACTGGGATAGGTTCTTTGCCAAAAGTGGTTGCAATTGCTTTTGCAGCACTTTTATATTCATGAGAATCTATAGGCGTCATGTAAGGTTCGCCACCATGATGTTCGAATGCTTCCACTGTAACATTAGGCGGTGCTATTTTTTTGAAATGTGTAAGCACCATTTCTGTAATTTTTTGGGAAGATTGATTAGGTACTAATCTGCATGAAATTTTTGCAAATGCTTTTGAAGGCAACACTGTTTTAGCCCCTTCTCCAGTATATCCTCCCCATATCCCATTCACTTCTAATGTGGGTCTAATGCCAGTTCGTTCATTGGTGCTATAACCTTTTTCACCCCATACTTCTTTAATACCTAAATCGTCAGACCATGCTGTTAAATCAAATGGAGCTTCGGCCATTTTTTTTCTTTCTGCTTCAGTAGATGCTACTACATCATCATAAAAACCTGGAATGGTAATATGATTGTTTTCATCATGACAAGAGGCAATCATTTTTGATAAAATAGTAATTGGGTTTGCCACTGCACCACCATATACACCACTATGTAAATCACGATTTGGACCCGTTACTTCCACTTCAATATAACTTAATCCTCTCACACCAATATCAATAGAAGGATTGTCCATGCTAATCATTGCAGTGTCACTAATTAAAATTACATCTGCCTTTAATAATTCGTGATGTGCTTTAACAAAAGTAGCAAGGTTTGGACTTCCAATTTCCTCCTCACCCTCAATAATAAATTTTATATTGGTGCAAAGTGAATTTGTTTTTGTCATTATTTCTAATGCCTTTACATGCATATAAAATTGACCTTTGTCGTCACATGATCCACGTGCAAATATTTTTCCGTCAATAATAGTTGGATCAAATGGGCCACTTTTCCAAAGTTCAAGCGGTTCCGCTGGCTGTACATCGTAATGCCCGTAAACCAATACGGTTGGAAAACCAGGATCCACAATTAATTCCCCATAAACAATGGGATGACCTTCGGTGTCATAAATTTTTGTAGTTTTTGCGCCAGCATCTTGTAATGATTTTTCTACCGCTTTTGCGCATGTCATCATGTCTTCTTTATTTTCACTTTTTGCACTCACACTTGGGATTCTTAATAAATCCAGCAACTCGTTTAAAAAACGATCTTTATTTTCCTCTTGAAATTGTTTCCAACTATTCATACTTTTTATTTTTCTGTATTTTTTATAACTGATGTTTGTTGTTAGATAAAACATTTTCCATGTTCCATTCTAATTGTTGTTTAAATGAGTGTTGCCTTTTTTCGCAAGATGCTAAATTACAGATTGCACAACTAAATGTCATACAACCATCTGTATGTATAAAAAACTCAACACTATCGCCAAACTTGCTTTTAATTAAATCCGTAAACTGATCCATAACCAAATGCGCTTCATGTACGTTTAAATACCAAGGCATTGTTAAGTGACAATCAATATGTAGTAAAGGGCCATATTTAATTACACGTAAGTTATGTAGGTCAATCCAATTGTCATTTCTATTTTTGTTTATTTCAGCAATTACATTTTCCAAAAGCGCCATATCCGCCTCATCCATAATGCCAGCAAGGGATGCGCGTAAAATTTTATAGCCATCATAAACTACCCAAGCCCCAAGTAGTACAGCTATAATTGAATCTACTTTTTGAATATTGGTAACCATTAATATCAACAATCCAATTGCCACTGAAATTGTAGTAAAAAAGTCGATTAAAAATAATTTGCCACTGGTAACCAATGCTAATGAATTGTTCTTTTTACCCATACGCATTACAAATAATGCAGTAGAAATATTTATAAAAGCAATCAATACTAACAACCAAAGTCCATCTCCTAAATTATGTAGGGTGCCTGGATGTATAAAACTATCGATGGATTCATAAATAATTAAACATCCAACTACAATAATTAATGTCCCTTGAAATGCTGAAGATATAAATTCTGCTTTACCGTGACCGTAAGGGTGATCTTTATCTTTAGGTTTAGCAGCTATATATAAACTATAAGAACCCACCAAAGTGGCAATAATATTTACCACACTCTCTAATGTGTCAGACAATACTGACAAAGAGTGAGTGATAAGAAAGGCAGTAATTTTTAATACAAATACAATAATAGTAAGTCCTGTTAAGGTATATTGTATTCTTAAATTTTGTTTAAAATTATGCACTTGGTGAAATTGAAAAATAATCAATAGAGGATGCTTGCACTATTTGTTTGCAATAGCTTCGGCATATTTTTTTTGTACAAATTCCCAGTTCACTAAATTCCACCAATTATTAATGTAATCTGGACGCTTATTTTGGTATTTCAAATAGTAGGCATGTTCCCATACATCCAATCCAAGCAATGGAGTTCCTTGTACTTCAGCAATGTCCATTAAGGGATTATCTTGATTTGCTGTTGAGCTTACTGCCAAACTACCATCTTTCTTAATTAACAACCAAGCCCAACCACTACCAAATCTTGTCTTAGCTGCTTCCCCAAATGCCTTTTGAAAATCAGCAAGGGATCCGAATGATTTATTGATTGCATCTGCCAATGCACCTGCAGGAGCAACACTTGGCGCTGGCTTCATCAATTGCCAAAAGAATTCATGATTATAATGTCCCCCTGCATTGTTACGCATCTTAGGGCTATACTTTGAAATGTTATTTAAAACTGTAACTAAGTTAGTTGAAGCAGTATCTACTTTTTCTGCAACACAAGCATCTGCTAAATTTTTAGCATAGGTAGCCGCATGCTTTGTGTAATGAATTTCCATTGTTAATGCATCAATATATGGCTCAAGCGCATTGTATGCATAGGGCAATGGCTGTTGTTGGTATTCATTCACTGCGACATAGGAAGCAGGAGTTATTTTTGTAATTATTGGAAGGGTAGCTAATGCAATACCAGCTTTGCCAGTTTTGGTTAAAAATTGACGACGACTTTGATTTGAACTTTCCATATTGTTATTTTTTAAAGTACTTCTGTAAAGTTACTTTAATTGGCTGTAAAAGCCTATAGTAAAATTCCTGATTAAATAGTTGAGAATCTCGCATTGCTTTGTAGGTTAAAAACAAGCCAACTGGAATTAAAATACTTGATGAAAGCCACATGCCTTTATACACCGTCCACTCACCTGATTTGGCAAATTTCTCCCCAAAATTATTCAATAAAAAAAAGATTACAAAAAAGACAATGGCAAGTACTAGTGGCGTCCCTAAGCCTCCTTTTCGAATAATGGAACCCAATGGCGCTCCAATTAAAAACAATACAATACAAGCAAAGGACAAGGTGAATTTTCGGTGCCATTCTATTGCATGATAGGCAGCAGCTGATTCATTAGATTTGTAGTTTTCCTTAATGCTTTGAATGTTATTTAAGATGGAAGTAAATTGATAACCAACAGATTCAATTATTTCATGTGATAAAGAATCAGAAACTATTTGATTAAAGTTATTAATACTAGGTGTATTTTTTACCGAAGCAAAAGATTCAGCACTATCCTTGTACTTCATAAATCTTAAATACGGCTCTACTTCTTGTACAATTTTTTTATAATAGAAACTATCTTTATTTTGTAATGAATCAATAGCATGACTAAGTTGTCTAATACTTAACATTTTGGGATCATAAATATTATCATTCCCTTTATTCATTTGAAAACTACTTAGATTAAAAACTTTCTTATACTCTTTAAAATGAAGCCTTGTGAATTCAGTGTTGGTAGTATTTTTTAACCCCCTTTCTTGGTATCTCCATCCATTGTACATAATGAATTCCAAAAATTTCTTATCCTTTGAAACCCTCATTACGCCTGATTCTGCAATGATCATATTGTCTTGCAGATTAAATTTTTTCTCGAAAATAACGATGTTGCGAATGACACTATCGTTGGATTCTTTTTTCCCTAATTTAATTACGTATCCATCTATTTTATCATAAAAAACTCCCTCTTTAATATCCAATGCTGGTTTTGAAACAATGATCTCATATTTAAGAGAACTTAGCTTCATTTGTGTGACAGGTATAATATTATTGGCAAATAAAAATGCTACCCCTGATAAAAAAATAGCGAATATAAATAAAGGACGCATAAATCTTACCAACGGAATGCCCGCTGCCTTAATTGCAATTAATTCAAAACTTTCTCCCAAGTTTCCAAAGGTCATAATAGATGAAAAAAGTAATGCTAATGGTAATGCAGTGGTGAATGTGCTTACAGACACAAGTCCAATTAATTCAAGGATCGTAAATAAGTCTAATCCTTTGCCCACCAAATCGTCAATGTAAAGCCAAAAAAATTGCATCGTCAGCACAAATGTTGAAATAGTAAGTGCTGCCAAGAAAGGCCCAATGAACGCCTTTAATATTAGTATGTCTAATTTTTTGAACAAGTTGTTACAACTAGCTTCCTATTCTATGAAAAAGGTCTTTTACTTGATATCCCCAAAGTTGACTTTGATCCTTGATTTCGTTTTTCTCAGCAAAGTCTTTGATAATCAAAACAGTTTGATTTGAAATTTCTGTTTTTTCAACCCTGAATTCAAAATATTCATTTTTTTCGCTGTGTAACCATCTAAAACGAATAAACTTATCCTCGTCTTGATCAAGAATTTCGGCCTTATCAGGCACTCCACCATTCCATGAAAAACTGAATACATTTTCCCACTCATCTACTTTATCAGCAAACCACTCCTGCAAGCCAGAAGCTGTTGAAAGGAATTCAAATAATATACCTGGTGAACATCTCACTGGAAACTCTAATGTAAATAATTGCTTCTTACTCATAAATAACGCGATAACCTCTTTTTTTATAGTTCGTTAGGTGCAATAATAATAATTAAAGACAAGCTTCCAAGTATTTTTCATTGTTTATTCGTTAATAAACTGCCAATATGTTTTATCCTCATTCGTAAATGAGGCATAAGATACTGATTATCAGTTAATTAAATAAGTTATGCATTTGAAAATATTTTATCATAACCCTGACTTATCTTTGCCTTCCTTAATGATGAAATATGTTTAATAGCCTTAGTGAAAAATTAGAGTCCGCGTTTAAACACCTGAGAGGTCAGGCGCGTATTAATGATTTGAATGTTGCCAATACTTTAAAAGACATCAGAAAAGCATTGTTAGATGCCGATGTGAACTTTAAAATTGCTAAAGAATTTACAGATACCATTAAGGAAAAAGCAGTTGGTGAAAAGGTAATTAATGCCATTAGCCCAGGCCAGTTGATGGTTAAGATTGTGCAGGATGAATTGACTGTTTTAATGGGTGCCGAAGCCACACCATTAAGTTTAAATGGAAATCCTACAATTATATTAGTAGCCGGTTTACAAGGTTCTGGTAAAACTACTTTTTCAGGAAAATTAGCTAATTATTTAAAGGCCCAAAAAAAATCGCCATTGCTAGTTGCTGCGGATATTTATCGTCCTGCGGCCATGGATCAATTAACAGTATTAGCTGAACAAATTGGTGTAGATATTTTTGTGGAGCGTGAAAATAAAGATGCAGTATCCATTGCGCAAAATGCAATTGTCTATGCAAAACAAAATAATAAAAATGTAATTATCATAGATACTGCAGGTCGTTTAGCGGTGGACGAAGTAATGATGAATGAAGTGGCCAATATTAAATCCGCAATCAATCCTCAAGAAATTTTATTTGTTGTTGATTCAATGACAGGGCAGGATGCAGTCAATACAGCAAAGGCTTTCAACGATCGATTAGATTTTACAGGTGTTGTTTTAACAAAGTTAGATGGTGATACAAGAGGGGGTGCCGCATTGAGTATTAAGTACACTGTGAATAAGCCAATTAAGTTTATGAGCAGTGGTGAAAAAATGGACACCTTAGATGTTTTTTATCCTGAACGTATGGCCCAAAGAATTTTGGGTATGGGTGATATTACTTCATTAGTTGAAAAAGCACAAGCACAATATGATGAAGAAGCTGCAAAAAAACTAGAAAAGAAAATTCGTAAAAACCAGTTTGATTTTGAAGATTTTTTAACCCAAATTCAGCAGATAAAAAAGATGGGTAACTTAAAGGATTTAATGGGCATGATTCCTGGTATGGGAAAAAGTTTAAAGGATGTAGATATTAAAGACGATGCATTTAAGGGTGTGGAAGCTATCATCCAATCCATGACAGTTTTGGAAAGACGAAATCCTGATATGTTAACGCCAAGTCGTAAGCAAAGAATTGCGAATGGTTCCGGTAAAAATATTGGCGAGATCAATGCTTTTATGAAGCAATTTGATCAAATGAAGCAAATGATGAAAATGATGAATGGTCCAATGGGTTCGGCAATGATGAGTAAAATGCCGGGTTTAAAACGATAAATTTGACTTTTTGAGGGGATTTTTGGGTAAAATCAACCCTTTCTCCTATCTTTGCGCCTCAACCTTATTTGTTAACGCCTATAAATTTCTATTTAAAATGGCAGTAAAGATCAGACTACAGCGTCATGGTAGTAAAAAAAGACCGTTCTACTTTATAGTAGTGGCCGACGGACGCGCACCAAGAGATGGTAAATTCATCCAAAAAATTGGTACTTACAATCCTTTAACAGTTCCTGCGACAATCGAATTAGATCGTCAAAAAGCGTTAGAGTGGTTAAACAAAGGTGCTCAACCTACTGACACCGTTCACAGAATCTTATCATTCAAAGGTGTTCTTTATTTGAAACACTTATTGCGTGGTGTTAAATTAGGCTTATTTGATGATGCAACTGCAATGGCTAAGTTCCAAACTTGGTATGCTGAGCATGAGTCACAAGTAGCTTCTAAAAACGATGCGCACAAAAAAGCACAAGCTGCTAAAAAAGTGTACGTACCTGTTGTAAAGAAAGTTGCTGAGCCTGTAGCGGAAGTAGTTGCTGAAGTGGTAGCTGAAGCAGCTGCTCCTGAAGTTGCTCCTGAAGCACCAGCTGCTGAGGAAACTCCAGCTGCTGAATAGTTAACACTATTAAAATAGCTTTAAAAGCCCCGGTTTCCTTTTGGAAGCTGGGTTTTTTATTTAATTGAATTCTATTAATTGAACTAAATTTGCGCATGAGTGATTATATTCATATTGGAAAATTAGTAGCGCCACATGGTGTTGCAGGTGCAGTAATTATAGAACATGCATTGGGTAAGCCATTTCTTTTTAAAGGAATTGACGCTATTTTTATTGAACAAAAAACGGGAAGTTTTATTCCTTATTTTATACAATCAGCAAGTGCAAAAACTGATACAATATCTCACTTACAACTTGAGGGGGTTAAAACACGCGAGGCTGCTAATTTTTTAACCAGTAAAAAAGTATGGTTGCCACAAGCCGATTTTCAAAAATTAGTAGAGAAAAATTCACCCTTGGCTTTATTGGGTTATATGGTACAAGAAGCCGGTAAAAATATTGGAGTTATACAAGAGGTTATTGAACAACCCCATCAATTAATGGTGACCATTTTATACCAGGGTCAAGAAGCCTATATTCCTTTGCATGAAGAAAGTTTAAAAGGAGTGAATCATGCCAAGAAAATAGTGCAGGTTGAATTGCCAGATGGGCTATTAGAATTATACACGGAGTCTCCCGAGTAATCAACTTAACAAGTAGTCAAAAATATTTTTAAAAAATAATTCATTAAAGGTCTACTAAATTAGTAGGAAATAAGTATCTTTGTTTTCACAATTCAATAAAGCGATTATTAATATTTAAAATACATACATTATGAGTTTAAGATTAGGGGATATTGCGCCCAACTTTACTGCAAAAACTAGCATTGGTGAAATTAATTTTTATGAATATTTAGGAGACAGCTGGGGTGTTTTATTTTCACATCCTGCGGATTTCACTCCTGTATGTACTACGGAGTTAGGACGCACTGCAGCTTTGCAAGATGAATTCGCAAAACGAAATGTAAAAGTATTGGCTTTAAGTGTGGATGGTGTAGAAAGCCATAAAAGTTGGATTAAAGATATTGACGAAACGCAGCATGTGCATGTAGGTTTCCCAATTATCGCAGACGAGGATAGAGCAGTAGCCAATGCCTATGATATGATTCATCCAAACGCTTCTGAAACATTTACAGTTCGTTCTTTATTTATTATTGGTCCAGATAAAAAAGTAAAATTAATGATCACTTACCCTGCATCCACAGGCAGAAACTTTGTGGAAGTATTACGTGTCATTGATTCCTTACAATTAACTGCGAATTATAGTGTTGCTACTCCAGCAAACTGGGTGGAAGGGGAGGACGTAATTGTAGTACCTGCAGTTAAAACCGAGGATGCTTTAGTGAAATTTCCTAAAGGGTTAAATATTGTAAAACCCTATTTACGTTATACACCACAACCTAATAAATAAAGTATACAATTAACATTAAAGACCCTTTAAAAATATAGGCACTGGACGATTCTAGTATAAGTGTGTCACTGTAGATTCGAGTTAGGGCCTAACTAATTAGTCCACTCCCCTAAAAAGGAGTGGATTTTTTGTATATTTATTTTCATTAACACACTTCATTAAACAATTAAATATGCGTCGTTTATTATTTACCCTTTTATTTGGGTTGAGTATCGTTTCAGTTTTTGCACAAAAAACATATATACAATGTGGTCAATTAATTGATGTAAAACAATTACAAGTTTTAAAAGAAAAAACAGTGGTTGTTGAAGGCAACAAAATTGTAGACATTTTAGATGGTTTTGTAAAAGGCACTGCCGGCGATAAAACTATTGATTTAAAAGCGAGTACTGTAATGCCAGGATTGATGGACATGCATGTACACTTAGAACAAGAGACAAGCCCAAATAGATATTTAGAAAGTTTCACACAAAACGAAGCAGAAGTTGCTTATGGTGGTTTAAAATTTGCACAAATAAGTTTAATGAGTGGGTTTACATCGGTGCGTGATTTAGGAGGCTCGGGTGTAAATATTGCCATGCGCAAGGCAGTTCAAAAAGGACAAATTATTGGCCCCAGAATTTATACTGCAGGAAAATCAATTGCAACAACTGGTGGCCACGCCGATCCTACCAATAATTACAGAAAGGATTTAATGGGCGATCCAGGTCCAAAGGAAGGCGTGATTAATGGTCCTGAAGATGCGTACAAAGCAGTAAGACAAAGATATAAGGATGGAAGTGATGTGATTAAAATTACTGCAAGCGGTGGCGTATTAAGTATGGCTGCTAATGGAGAAAATCCTCAATTTACTGAAGAAGAAGTAAAAGCAATTGTAGCTGCTGCAAAGGATTATGGTTTTAAAGTTGCTGCACATTGTCATGGTGTGGAAGCTATGCGCAGAGCCATTGTTGGCGGTGTAAATTCAATTGAACATGGAACTTTAATGGACGAATCTATTTTCCCATTAATGAAACAATATGGCACGTATTTAGTACCTACTATTATTGCAGGAAAGTCTGCAGCCGACAGTGCAAAAATACCTGGATACTATCCGCCAATGGTTGCAAAAAAAGCATCAGAAATTGGGCCGCGTATTCAAAATACATTTGCTAAAGCTTATAAGGCAGGTGTTAAAATTGCATTTGGTACCGACGCAGGTGTATATGCACATGGGAAAAATTGGAAAGAATTTGTTTACATGACCGAAGCAGGAATGCCAGCCATTGAAGCTATCCAAGCAGCTACTTGGAATGCAGCCGATTTAATGGGAACACAAGCAATATTAGGTAGCATTGAAAAAAATAAGTTAGCTGATATTATCGCGGTAGATGGTGACCCCATTAAAAATATTGAAGTAATGGGAAAAGTGAATTTTGTAATGAAAGATGGAGTAGTTTATAAATCAAAATTGTAATTACTTCACCAATTTAAAGTGCATTCCATTTTTCTAACTGCTTTAAAGTAGCAGTTAAATCTTTAGGTAAAGGGGCTTCCAAAAGGAGCTCCTTTCCTTTATACTCAAATTGAACACTAGCTGCATGTAAAGCTTGTCTTCCCATTAATGGTCGCTCTTCCTCTTCGACCTTTGCAAGTTTAAAATTCTTCTTTTTGATATTCGACAATTTTAATTTCTCTCCATCTCCATATAAATCATCAGAAACAATTGAATGTCCAATATGTTTTGCGTGCACTCTAATTTGATGCGTACGGCCTGTATGAATTTGAAAACTTACCCAAGCATATTGCTTAAAATATTTTACTACTTCGTAGGTTGTCTTAGATTCTTTTCCCTTTGCATGAACCATCATGAAACCCTTTCTGATAGGGTGCTCCATCATATTTTCTTCAACCACACCTGTTTGAGGTGGTCTGCCATTTACCAAGCCAAAATATTTTTTTACAATTGTTCGACCTTCAAATAATTCACTAAGTAGTTTGTGTGCTTCGGCATTTTTTGCAAAAATAATTAAGCCACTAGTTTGTTGGTCTAAACGATGTACCGTAAAAATGTTGCCGTATTTTTCATGCAATAAAGATTTAAGGGAAGCCTCTTTACCAAATCGGTCAGGGATACTTAATAAACCAGCAGGTTTATTAATCACTACCATGTCATCGTCTTCAAATATGATATCTAACATCCTAATAATAAATTAAGGGACACTTCTAATTATTTAGCAGCTTTTCGTGTAAAAGATTTATTCAAGAATTTAAGTAAGCGAACTTCTTTTTCACTTAAAAATCTCCATTTGCCTCTATCCACATTTTTCTTAGTAAGATTTGCAAACATGACTCTATCCAAATGTCTTACATCATAACCTAAATGTTCAAATATTCTTCGCACAATTCTGTTTCTTCCACTATGTATTTCAATTCCAATTACGTCACGTTCTTTACCAACATAACTTACTGCATCAGCAGCAATAAATCCATCCTCTAAGGTAACTCCTGCTGCAATGGCTTCCATATCGGCCTTTGTAACAGGCTTATCCAAGGTTACTTCATATATTTTTTTTATCTCGTAGGAGGGGTGTGTTAACTTTTGCGCTAAGTCGCCATCATTCGTTAAGATTAAAACACCAGTAGTGTTTCGGTCCAAACGACCCACAGGGAACATTCTTTGCGTAGTGGCGTTTTTAATAATATCTAATACTGTTTTTCTTCCCTCAGGATCATTTGCCGTACAGATATAATCCTTTGGCTTATTTAATAAGATATAAACTGGTGTTACTTGGAGTTGCAATACTTTTCCTTTTAATCTTACTACATCCTTATATTGCACTTTATAGCCTGGTTCTAAAACAGTATCACCGTTTACTGTGACATGTCCGTTTTTTACTAGTTCGGCTGCTTCGCGTCTTCCACAAGTGCCTGCATGTGCAATGTATTTGTTCAAAGGCATTTGCTCATGTGGTAAATCATCACTCGCATTTACTTTTCCAATGCCTGCAGTTCTTTTAGCATCAGCTTTATCCATGGATGCTGGTGTTCTTTTGGAAGCAGCTAAACGAGGAGATCCAACGCCTGCTCCTCTTTTTATTTCACCATATTTTGCAGGTGTATCATCCGCCACTTTTTTAGGTGCAGATTTTGCTCTTAATGGAATTGAATATTTTGGAGGTCCAGTTACATAATCCTTTTTTGCATAGCCGCCTTTTTTGTTGTTGCCCACTGGCTCAACAGCAATACCTTTTGCGATATCTTTTTTTCTTTGACGTGCAGCTTCGCCAGCGGCTCTTGATTCTGCTTTGGCTTTTTTCTTTTCTTGTCTATATTCTTCCTTAACAGCGCTACCTTTTTTCTTGTTGGCAAATTTGTCAAAGTTGTCTGATCTCTTATTCTTCATGCGCCTATTTAATTATTTTTTCTAGTTTAATTATCCTTTATTGGCTAATTGTCCACAAGCTGCATCAATGTCTTTACCTCTGCTTCTTCTTACTCTTACATTCACTCGGTTTTTTTGTAATATATCTACAAATCTTTCAAAACCGTCTTCATCTGGTTTGTCGAATCCAAAATGATCCACCGCGTTGTATTCAATTACATTGATTAAGTCTGCCGGTACCTGACGATAAATTTTAGTTAACTCCTCGGCATCTCTTTCCGAATCATTAAAATCCTTGAATAAAATATATTCAAATGAAATTTCAGTCCCAGTTTTTTTATAGAAATAATTTAAGGCTTCAATCAATGATTTGATATTATTGCTTTCATTGATAGGCATAATTTCATTTCTCTTTTTATCATTAGGCGCGTGTAAGGAAACGGCTAATTTAAAACGAACTCCATCATCACCCAATTGTCTAATTTGTTTTACTAAACCAGCAGTTGAAACAGTAATTCGGCGAGGACTCATTCCTAAACCGTCAGGGGAAGTAATTTTTTCAATTGCCTTTAGCACATTGTGGTAGTTCATTAATGGCTCACCCATTCCCATGAATACAATATTGCTTAAATGTTTTTCATGTGCTGCTTCACTTTGTTGATTGATGTAAACCACTTGATCATAGATCTCGTCAAAGTTTAAATTTCTTTTTCGGTCCATGGTCCCGGTTGCGCAAAATTTGCAACTTAAGCTACATCCAATTTGTGATGAAACGCAGGCAGTTTTTCTTTCACTTGTAGGAATAAGTACCCCTTCAATCATATGATCGTCAAAAGTGCGGAATCTTGTTTTTAAGGTACCATCCTCACTTTGCTGAGTGGCATCAATTTGTAAAGCTGGGAAACTAAAGGTTTCAACCAATTGCTTTCTTAAATCCTTGCTCAAATTGGTCATTTCGTCAAAGCTATGTGCATGTTTTTGCCATAACCATTCTACAATTTGCTTTACCCTAAATGGCTTTTCACCCAAATGAGCTATAAAACGCTCAATTTCAGTGACTTCTACTTCTCTAATATTTGGTCTTGTCTTCTCCATAATGCAAAGATACTTTATCCAATTTGTTTACAATTTATTCTTTTTGTGGGGTCGAAAAAACGCTTTAAATTCATCTTCTCAAAAATGACAATATGAAAAAATTAGTTTTATCAATCCTAGTGATCTTAGGATTCATGACTGTTGTAAACGCACAAACAACTCCATTTAAAGATTATGTAGGAAAGTATGTTTTCGCAGCAGGTAGCCCAGTGGCTGAAGTCACTATGACCGCAGAAGAAGCTGCTTTAGTAATCAATTCTGCTATGGGATCAACTCCATTAGAAAAGAAAGGAGTAGATACTTTTTACCT
The DNA here is from genome assembly GCA_903874055.1 of uncultured Bacteroidota bacterium. Lineage (GTDB taxonomy): Bacteria > Bacteroidota > Bacteroidia > Chitinophagales > Chitinophagaceae > Sediminibacterium. The sequence continues at coordinate 29,670 of CAIQQR010000028.1, forward strand.
AGCTCAGTATGACGCTTTGGTAATTTTTAAAAGAGCATCAGATAAGAGTGTTGAGTCTGTTTCTATTGCTGTTCAAGGAATGGAATTAGTAGGTAAAAAAGAAGCTGCTTCTTCCATTGCTGGTACGAAGGAAGAAGAGTTGGCTGTTCCAATGCTGATGAATAAAGAAATGTTATTTTCTAAAAAATGGAACTACTAATTTCAAATAGTTAAAATTATTTGAACTGATTAAAAAGAAAAATTAGGTAAGTCTTTAAACGCAACATTTGTTTGTTGGCCAGTAGCTAAGTTTTTAACACTACAAGTTTGATTGCTTACTTCATCAGTTCCAATAATTACAATATTTGGAATTTCTTTTTTCTCCGCATATTTAAATTGCTTGTCAAATTTGCTCTTTTCAGGGTACATTTCGCAAGCAATTTTTTTATCCCTTAATAGCATCATTTGTGTGTAAGCCACTTTTGCTTCAGCTTCCCCTAAATTAAAAAATAATACCTGTGTACCTTGGTCAATACTTGCAGGAAATAAATTCTTTTCTTCCAATACATCATAAATACGATCCACGCCAAAGCTAATGCCAACACCAGGTATATTAGGTACGCCAAATAAACTTGTTAAGTCATTGTAGCGTCCTCCACCTCCAATACTTCCCATTTGAGCATTGATTGCTTTCACTTCAAAAATTAATCCTGTATAATAATTTAATCCTCTTGCTAAAGTAAAATCAGCTACTAAATGTTTGTCCATTCCAGTGCTTTGGTGATAGCTTAAAACATATTGTAATTCTTGGATTCCTTTTCTCCCATTTTCATTTTCACCTAACAATAAGGTCAAGTGATTTATTTTTTCTTCATTAGTTCCGCTGATATTTAAATAACGCTCAACAATAGATTGTTGTGCAGTATTAAAACCTTTATTGGTTAATTCTTCTTTTACTTTTTCCCAACCAATTTTATCTAGTTTATCAATTGCAATGGTTAAGTCAATTAATTTTTCTTCACCACCGCAAATCTGTGCTAACCCCAATAAAATTTTTCTGTTGTTCATTTTAATTTCAACAGGCAATTGTAATTTTTCAAAAGCGGTTACATAGATTGCTAATAAATCCACTTCATTTAATAAACTATCGCTTCCAACAACGTCCGCATCACATTGATAAAATTCACGGTATCTTCCCTTTTGAGGTCTATCTGCTCTCCAAACTGGTTGAATTTGATAGCGTTTAAATGGGAAAGTAAGTTGCCCATGATTCATTGCAACGTATCTGGCAAATGGAATAGTTAAATCGTAACGAAGTGCTCGTTCTGTAATAGTGTTATTGTTTTTTCCAACAAGAACTTTATCCCATCCCTCATCAATCTGAGCCCTTTTTTGAGGGTTATCCAAGCCATTATTCAAAATTTTGAAAATCAATTTATCTCCTTCCTCACCATATTTTCCCATCAAAGTATCTAAGTTTTCCATGGAAGGTGTTTCCAATGGTTGAAATCCATAAGTTTCGAAAACCGAACGTATTGTTTGGAATATATATTGACGCTTTTGCACTGTTGCAGCGTTAAAATCTCTGGTGCCCTGTGGTAAGGAAGGTTTGCTCATACTGTCCGATTTGTAAGCAAAGATAAATTTTTAAATTCATCCTATATAATTGTTTAATTTGCCAACAAATTATCTGTCTATGTCTGAAATGAATCAAGGAAGAGAAAGATCCGAAAAAACATATCGAATTTTTAGAAGTATTTATGATTTTACCATGGCATCTTTGATTTTAGGATGTGGCATTTTAATGTTTGGAGCTAAATACTTTCACTTGGATCAAATCATCAATTTAGATAACGAGTGGCGTATCATTTTTGGCTGCATGTGCCTATTATACGGTGGTTTTAGGCTGTATAGAGGTTTTCAAAAGGATTATTAAATTTATTTTTATGTTAAAACATATTGGTGCTTTTTTTTTGGCAATAAGCTTATTTGCCTGTTCAAATAATACTTCCCAGACTGCTCAGGATACAACTACTTCAGGTACCATTCATATCTCTGCCGAAGAGACCTTTAAGCCAATATTGGACCAACAAATTGCGGTATTTAAGTCAAGTTATCCCGCAGCCAATTTTATTATTGAATATAAGTCGGAAATTGAGTGTTTAAAGGACTTTAAGCTAGATAGTACAAGAATGATTTTTATTACTAGAGGGCTCAATAAGCAGGAGGAAGCAGCTTATAAGAATCAACTAGGGTTTACACCCACTTTTGGCATTTTGGCGTATGATGCTGTAGCAATTTTGGTACATCAAAATGCAAAAGATTCCTTATTTACCCTAACGGATTTAAGAAAAAGACTGGTAGGAGAAAATACCCAACAAGTGGTTATGGATGGCAGTCATTTAACAGGGGTAGTTAGGTTTTTAAAGGATAGTTTAACTAAAGATAAGCCATTTGGCAAAAATGTGATGTCGTCAGATGGGAGTGAGGCGGTAATTGATTACATTAAAAATAATCCCAATGCGATTGGTTTTGTGGCTATGAATTGGATAGGGGACAAGTATGATGTAAAGCAAGAAAAAGCAAGGAAATATGTAAAAACTGCCATGTTAGAGTGCACCTTATGTGCTGAAAAAGGCCTTTTTGCTCAACCTTCTCAAGCTTCGATTGGAAGAGG
>CAIQQR010000029.1 GCA_903874055.1 uncultured Bacteroidota bacterium
CCGGTTTGCGCGGCAATAACGCTATTGGAACCCACTTCTACATTGTGTGCTATTTGGATTAAATTATCCAGCTTAACCCCTTTTCTGATTACGGTCGAACCAATTGTGGCTCTATCAATGGTTGTGTTGGACCCAATTTCAACATTATCTTCAATAATAACATTTCCTAACTGTGGAACTTTTTGAAAACTTCCATCGGATGTTGGAGCGAACCCAAAGCCATCACTTCCAATAATTGCACCTGAGTGTATAGTAATGTTATTTCCTAAAACGCAATCCGCATAAATCACTACACCAGGGTGTAAAATAACATTGTCACCAATTTTCACATTTTCACCAATCACTACATTTGGAAAAACTTTTACATTGTTTCCTAGTTTTACATTATCACCAATATGCGCAAATGCAGCTACGTAGTGGTTTTCGCCAAGTTTTGCTGAACTTGAAATATAGGAAGGCGTTTGAACACCTACTAAATTTTCATTTTTTAAAGCTTGGTATTTAGTAAGTAATGTTGCAAAAGCGGCATAAGCATCAGGGACTCTCAATAAAGTAGCAGTAATAGGTTGTTTTAAAACTAAGCTATCATTAACAATGATAATACTTGCCTGTGTAGAATACAAAAAATCTTCGTATTTAGGGTTGGCTAAAAAAGAAATTTCGCCGTTTTTAGCTTCTTCAATTTTTCCAAATTGAGTTACGGAAACAGATGCGTCACCTTCCACTTTTCCTTGAATCATCATTGCAATCTGTTGGGCACTAAATGGTAACATTCGTTAAATTTTGAATGGGGGTTATTCGTTAAGTGAACAAATGTAAAATTTTTTCACGGGGGCAGAAAGACTTTCCACGATTATTGCGTTTTGAATAGCCGAAATATTGGCTATTTCGCCAGTTTTTAGCAAAATTTTAATGGTTTCATTGTCATTCTTGTACAAAGTGTTGGAAACAGTGCCTTTAAAACATAAATAAGCTAAATCCTCGTCGTTAAATGGGAACGCTAACTTAGTCTTATTGAATGCAGTATTCCAATCTAAATCATTAATAGGTTCAGATTGTATTTGGCATTTAAAGCACTTTCTATTTAAAAGTCCTTTACATAATATGGACAAAATAGGATCTTCATTATTTTGCCATTGCTTAATCGCAAATAAGATATCGGTATCATCCAAATTACAATAAGCGTTTAAATCTAAATCGGCCAATTGGATTTGAGGGGTGCTTAAAAAATTATCAAATAGTCCTCCGGTTTTAACCGAGCTATCATTTTTTGTAAATAAAAATTGTACCCGTTCAATAATTTTCACCAACATATTTTCACTCGCCACCACCGTTTTATGTCTGTACACTTGCCAATACATTAAACGGCGTGATAATAAAAATTTCTCTACACTATTAATTCCTTTTTCTTCCACCACTAACTCGTTATCTCGGACAGTTAACATTTTTAAAATTCTTTCATAACCTACAACGCCTTCGCTAACGCCTGTAAAAAAGCTATCACGAGATAAATAGTCAAGTCTGTCTACATCTAGTTGCCCACTGATTAATTGGTGTAAAAATTGCTTAGGATATTGATTGGTAAATATTTTTATAGCGAGTGTTAATTGACCCTTTAATATTGGATTTGCATCTTCATTTAAACTATGCATAATTGCTAAGGAAATATCCTCGTGATTAATCCCTTTTAATAACACCTTTTCTAATGCATGTGAATAAGGTCCATGTCCAATATCATGTAATAGAATTGCTGCTTTGGCTGCAGTAGCTTCCTCCTCTGTAATTTCAATTCCTTTATCTTTTAATTCATTGATGGCAATACACATTAAATGATAAGCACCCAAAGAATGGTGTAAACGCGTGTGAACAGCACCTGGATATACCAACTGCGCTAAAGCCATTTGCTGAATTCTCCTTAATCTTTGGTAAAAAGGATGACTAATAATTTCAAAAATGAGTGGGTCATTAATGGTAATAAAACCATGTACCGGGTCATTTATAATTTTTCGATGTGTAAAAGCCATATAGAATGAGTGTAGGTAAAGGTACGAAATGTGAATAACTACTAGGCCTTATTTACCAGCTTAGTTTGCTAAAAAACTATATTTGTATGTCCACTTACTACCCTATAAATCAATGCATAATTATGAAATTGACTCAAACTACATTAAATAAGTTAGAAGATATTTTAGGTGAATCAGAGTTCGTTGTAAGATACGAAAGAGGTAATTTTCAGAGCGGTTGGTGCTTATTAGAATCAAAGAGAATTGTGGTGTTGAATAAATTCTTGAATTTAGAAGCTAGAATTAATACTTTATTAGAATTAATTCCTCAGTTAGATATTCAGTTTGATAAATTAACACACGACTCTCAAAAATTATTTGAAGAGGTTCAAAAGATCTCTTTGACCGAAGCATAGGAGAAAATAAGCTACTTTGTTAAATATCACTATTTTAGGATCAGGTACTAGTACGGGTGTCCCACTTATTGGATGCGACTGTAAAGTATGTAAATCAAACGACCCTCGAGATAGTCGTTTGCGTACCAGCATTAAAATTCAATCCAATAATACGTCCGTGGTTATTGATACCACTCCCGATTTTAGGTATCAAATGTTAAGGACCAATACTACCCATTTAGACGCCGTGGTTTTCACCCATCCACATCGTGATCATTATGCAGGATTAGATGATATTAGACCCTTTAATTTTCATTCAAATAAACCCATGCAGATTTACGCGAATGAAATAACACAGGTGGCCATTAAGCGTGATTTTTATTATGCTTTTGAAAAAAATAAAGATGCTGGTTTGCCTGAAATGATGTTGCATACCATTCATAAAGATCCTTTTAAAGTGGGGGATCTGTTATTTACACCCATTGAAGTCATGCATCGTGAATTGCCTGTTTTAGGTTTTAGAATTGGGGACTTTAGCTATATAACCGATGTAAATTATATAAGCGAACCAGAGAAAGAAAAAATAAAAGGCTCAAAGGTTTTAATTTTAAGTGCACTAAGACCAGAGCCACATCCTACACATTTTACATTAAATGAATCCATTGCACTCGCGACCGAGTTGGAAATTCCTCAAGTATATTTCACTCATTTTAGCCATCAAATTGGTTTGCAAGCCCAGCTAGAACCTCAATTGCCTTCATTTATTAAAATGGCATATGATGGATTACAGTTTAGTGTAGAATAATACTATACCCCATTTTCAAGTATTTTATTGCGTTAAATACGGGTTTAAGAATTGCTATTTTAGGTCAATTATTTTAAAATGATTATTTCAAATTGGCAGGCCTATTTTTATTTTTCAAAAAAAGAACTCAAGGGAATTATAGTATTGGGTATAATATTATTAGGTTCCGTGTTAATGAGTATGTTTTTTTCTGCTCCAAGCATAAATCATAAAACCATTTCAAATTCTTACATTAAGCCAATACATTTAATATATTTCGATCCCAATCAAATAGATAGTATACAAGCAATTAATTTAGGAATTCCTGAGCGGCAGGTACGCTCATTATTACATTATAGAGATAGGGGAGGATATTTTAAAAATGCAGATGATTTTGCTAAATTATATGGACTAAAAAATGAATTGTTTTTATTGCTTAGACCGTACATTAAAATGAAACCAATTGCTGAAATTTTTTTCGTTCCTTATTATAAAAAGAACAATCCAAAAACATATAATGAGGAATCGGAAAGTTGGAAAATGGATTTGAATACTGCCGATGAAAAAGAATGGTTGTTAAAAACAAATTTGAACAAGGATATCGTGCACCGTATTTTATCCTATCGCAATTTTGTAGGGGCATTTACCAGTCCGTATCAATTGAACAAAATATATGGAATGCCGGATAGTATTTTGCTAAAACTTAGGGGGCATTTATATATTACCCCTGGTACTAAAATTATTTTGAATGCCAATGCCATGAGTTTTAAAGAATGGAAACAATTGGGTTTGTTTACAGACCAACAGATTTGGATTATTTTGCGACTAAAGAAGCAAAATGAAGGTAAAATAAGCTGGGAGCAGCTTATAGAAGCATGCGATTTGAGTCAAAATGAGGCGCTTCAATTAAAGCAGCGCATTCACTTTGAATATTGATTTTCAACTATTTAAACAGCCATTATTACATTCCAGAAGATAGTAGACCTCAGACAAAGGTTCGTTAGCAAGTGCAATAATTTTCTAAAGAAAAATAGGATTTTTCTGAAATATTTATTAGTATTGATGTAGGATTTATTCCTAGTTTATGATTGCTTGCTTGAAAGCCCTTCTTTCGAAGGGCTTTTTTTATTTTTAGAGTGCTTTTAATTATCTTATTATTTCCCGCCCGCTTTGAATATTTGGTTTACTGCACCACCTAACATTGGAAACTTTTCTTTTACAAATGCAGCAATTGTTTCAATAGATTGTTTTGCTTGCTCTGGAGTTACACCTGTTTCTTTTACTAAACGATCAATTAATTCTTGCATAAAATTTTATTTATAGGTTTATTTTTTAAGCCACTTTCAAAGCATTTAACTTGCTTTTATCAAACATTTGTTTTGCGTAATCAAGTGTTACTTCAAATTCAGTTATATCAGTGCCGGGTAGGTCAAACATGGCCTGAGTAAATAAGCTTTCACAAATACTTCTTAATCCTCTTGCACCTAATTTGTATTCCATTGCTTTTGTTGTGATGAAATCAAAAACTTCGGTATCTATTGTAAGCTTAATATTTTCGATAGCAAACAATTGAGTATACTGTTTGATTAATGCATTTTTAGGCTCTGTTAAAATACTTCTTAATGTTTCGGCATCTAAAGGTTCTAAGTGCGTTACAATGGGCAAACGACCTAACATTTCAGGAATCAAACCAAATGTTTTAATGTCTTGTGCATTTACAAAACGTAATAAGTTTTTTCGTTGTAACTCTTGCTCATCTTTATTTACACTAAATCCAATTGCATTGGTATTAATTCTACGTGCAATTATTTTATCGATACCATCAAATGCGCCACCGCAAATAAATAAAATATTTTTGGTGTCTACTTTGATCATTTTTTGATCAGGATGTTTACGTCCTCCTTGTGGGGGTACCAAAACTTCGGTTCCTTCCAACATTTTCAACAAACCCTGTTGTACACCTTCGCCACTTACATCCCTGGTGATTGAAGCGTTGTCACTTTTACGTGCTATTTTATCAATCTCGTCAATGTATACAATTCCTCTTTGCGCCGCTTCTACATCATAATCGCAGTTTTGCAATAATCGAGTAAGCATGCTTTCCACGTCCTCTCCAACATATCCAGCTTCGGTGAACACTGTAGCATCTACAATGGCAAAAGGAACATTTAATAATTTAGCAATTGTCTTTGCCAACAATGTTTTACCTGTACCTGTTTCTCCAATCATTATCACGTTGCTCTTTTCAATCTCCACTTCATTCTTTGTAGTAATAGGGAGGTTGATGCGTTTAAAATGATTGTAAACTGCAACACATAATATTTTTTTAGCCTCATCTTGACCAATTATATATTGATCTAAAAAAGCTTTAATGGCAGTTGGCTTTTGAACTTTTAAAGTACCAGGTTTGCCTTCTGATTTCTTTTGATGAAATTCTTTTTCAATGATTTCATGCGCATGTTCAATACAGTTTTCGCATATATGTCCTTCTTGACCAGCAATGAGGATTTTTACTTCATCTCTGCTGCGTCCACAAAAAGAACAATGAATGCTTGTATCCGTTTTGCTCATTTTCATATAGAATTTCTTTATTTATTTTCTTCTTAATTCCTAACTTATAAACTTTTTGCAATCTTATCTACAATCCCATAGGCAACTGCTTCTTCGGCATTCATCCAATAGTCTCTATCAAAATCGGCCATGATTTGTTCTATTGATTTGCCACAGTTTTTGGCTAATATTTTAGCACCTAATTCTTTTGTCTTTCTAATTTGTTCTGCTTGAATTTCAATATCAGCGCTTGTAGCTTGGTAGTATCCACCTAAACTTGGTTGGTGTATCATTACCTCGCCATGTGGGAAAATAGTACGCTTGCCTTTTTCACCCATACTTAGTAAAATAGATCCCATACTTGCAGCCAATCCCATACAAATAGTATGTACTGGGCTTTTAATTAAGTTCATGGTATCAAACATCACCATACCACTTGTTACAACGCCACCTGGACTATTAATGTAAAAATTAATTTCAGCACCTGGCTTGTCCGCATCAAGTAATAATAATTTTGTAACGATATCTTTAGCAGATTTATCATCTACCTGGCCCCATAAATAAATGGATCTTTTTTCAAAAAAGATTTGTTCCATTTTTTTATTTAAGAATCCAGGAGCATTTTCTTCTTTTTTATCTGCTTTAGGTTCATCCTCTTCTTCCATTAAAAAACGATTTGTAAGTATCATATATTCAATTTGAAATAATTATTTAATTCTACTTTTTTTGTTTCCTTGGATTGGTTAATAATACCTCATCCACTAATCCGTATTCTTTACCTTCTGCTGCAGTCATCCAAAAATCTCTATCACAATCTTTAGCAACCACATCCACATCCTTATGCGTGTGAATGGCAATTACTTCGTATAATTCGTGCTTTAATTTCTTGATTTCTCTTGCTGTAATTTCAATATCTGACGCTTGTCCACCCACCCCACCACTTGGTTGGTGTAACATGATACGACTGTGTTTTAAAGCGGTTCTTTTACCTTCCACGCCTGCACATAATAAAATAGCACCCATACTTGCGGCCATACCAGTACAAATAGTTGCTACATCTGGTCCAATAAATTGCATAGTATCATAGATACCTAAACCAGCATATACACTACCACCTGGGCTATTGATGTACATTTGAATATCCTTAGTTCGGTCGGTGCTTTCTAAAAATAATAGCTGAGCTGTAACAATATTAGCTACATAATCATTGATGCCTTCTCCCAAAAAAATAATACGGTCCATCATTAAGCGGCTAAATACATCCATACTTGCCACATTCATGGGTCTTTCTTCAATAATGTAAGGTGTAAGGTTGGTTACACTATTTTGGTATTGATGTAAAGTATTGCTGCTAATACCTCTGTGCTTAACTGCGTACTTTTCAAATTCTTTTCCTAAGTTCATATATATTTTTTTCTAGTAAAGTAAAGGTAAAACCTATTCGCTTATCGTAAAGCAAAAACGGTGCCAAACTTGCCCTTATTTGAATAAAAAAGACCTTCCCAGGTTTAGGAAGGTCTTAATAATTATAAATTTTGCTTCTTTGGGCAAATTAATGGATTAGTGATGGTGATGTTGCAACTTTTCAGCAAATTTCTCAGCTGAGATTTTCTCTTCTTTTGCAGTTACATCGCCTTCAATTGCTTGGAACAATTTGTCAGTGCTAATACGGTGGTAGCTATCTTCTACAAACTTTCTGTCTTGCATCATTCTTGCAGCGTAGTCTTCTAACCATTGGTCATTATCACCTAATGCACCCAATTGGCCACCCATATAGCTCATTAATTGCTGCTTTGCGAAAGCTTTTAAATCTTCGGCAACAACTTCAATTTTATGATCAGCAATTAATTGTGTACTAATTAAAGTCCACTTTAATTGATCTTGGAATACTGGATATTCTTTTTCTGCTTCTTCGGCAGTTCTTTGTTTTTCTCCACCTGTTTGTAACCAACGTTTTAAGAAATCGGCAGGGAAGTCCATCTTTGTATTTTCAATTAATGCATGATAAATTTGGTCGTGCACTTGATTGCGAGATTGTTGATCGTAATAGCCTTCAATATCTTTTTTAATAGCATCTCTAAATTCAGCTTCAGTTGTAATAGTTTGATTAGGATAAGTTACTGTAAATAATGTTTCATCTAAAGGAGCTTTTTCAACTGCACCAACTTTTGTGATGGTTAAATTGAAATACTTTTCCGCTTCTTCTTTTGTTATACCTAAATCTGCAATAATGATGTCTAATTCTTTCGCCTCAAACGCTTTACTCAATTGAATTGTAACTACATCGCCATTCTTTTTACCAATAAATTGCTTTCTTGCTTTTTCTGCAAAATATTTAATTAATAAAGAGTTGTCTTTAGTAATTCCACCTTCAACTTCCACGCCATTTTTATCAGCTTCAGTGAAAGTTACATTCAAAACATTTTCTTCATTTTCTACTGCTTCAGGCTCGGTCATATTTCCGTTACGCACTTGTAGTCTTTCTAATTCGGCAGTCAACATTTCCTCAGTCACTTCAATTTTATATCTTGTTGCTTTGATACCTTTTGTATCCATTGTGAAAGCAGGTTTCAAACCCACTTCAAATGAAAAATCGTAGTCGCTTGGATTGTTTACATCCATTGCAGGAAATTCATTTGTTACAGGAAGTGGTTGTGCGAATATTTCAATTTTTTCTTTAGCGATATATTGGTTCATCTCATTTTCAACGGTCTTGATAACCTCGTCTTGAAAAACAGATTGTCCGTACATTTTTTTAATCAAACCAGCTGGCACCATTCCTTTTCTAAATCCAGGAATATTTGCTGTTTTAGAATACTTTTTCAAGTTTGTTTCAAATCCTTTCAAGTAATCCTCTTTTGTAATAGTCACTGTTAATTTGTCGTTTAACGGTGCAATGTTGCTTCTTTTTACTGTTGCCATAATATTGCTATTTTCTACTTTTTTGTAGTGTTTAAGGGGGGCAAAGGTAAGTTTTTAACCTTAAAAAGGGGAGGTTTTGGCAATAAAAAAGCCCTCTTCAAAGATAGAATAGGGCTTTTTGCTGTAATAATGTGCGGATGGAGGGGGTCGAACCCACACGCCTCGCGGCGCTAGATCCTAAGTCTAGTGCGTCTGCCAATTTCGCCACATCCGCTTAGGGGCTGCAAACTTAATTGATTTTTTTAATTTTTCAGCTACTTTTTCAAGCCTACTTAAGGAATTAGCTAGTTAAATTAGCTATTAGGTATCAAAGCCACTATTTTTTCAAGATACCGCTTATCCGTATCATCATAATGGGATAGATGCTCACTATCAACATCTAAAACCCCCACCATTTTTTCACCAAAATATACTGGCACTACAATTTCCGACTTGGATGCACTACTGCATGCAATATGTCCAGGAAATTTTTCAACATCTTCAACAATAAGTGTTTCTCCTTTTTCCCAAGCACCGCCACAAACACCACGTCCTTTTTTAATTCTAGTGCAAGCCACTGGACCCTGAAATGGGCCAAGTACTAATTCATCCTCATGTATCCAATAAAATCCTACCCACCACCAATTGAATTGTTCCTTTAATGCTGCACTAATATTTGCAAGGTTGGCAATTAAATTCGTTTCACCCATTAGCAATCCTTGTATTTGCGGGATTAATGATTCGTATTGTTCTTGTTTAGTGCCCTTTTGTATATTTAAATCTTCGGCCATATTTTTATTTATTAAAAATCGTTTTTAATTCTTTCTTTTCAATTCTTGCAACAAAGGCAATAAATCCAATTAATAAAATGCTTGCAAATAAATAATTAAAAGCTTTATTAGAGGAGATCCAAAGTATCAATAAATTAATACTATAAATAAGCAGCGCAATTATAAAATAGGCAATTAGTTTTTTTGTAGCGTAAGGAATATAATATACTTTCTGGCCCCATTTATAACTTACAACCATCATTGTGCCGTAACAAAGGAAAGTTGCCCAAGCGCTTGCCATATAACCATATCGAGGTATCAATAAATAATTAATAGCAATGGTGATGAATGCACCCAGTAAAGTAATCCATGCGCCTGCCATGGTTTTATTGCTTAATTTATACCAGATACTTAAATTATAGTAAACCCCTAAAAACATATTGGCCATTAACAAAATAGGCACAACACGCAAGCCCTCATACATTTTTGGATTACGAATAAATTCTTTCCATATATCTAAAAACAAAACCACACCAAGGAACATTATACACAGTGTAATTACAAAAAATTTCATCACTCTTGCATAAGTCTTTTGAGCATTATCAGATTCTGCTTGTTTAAAAAAGAAAGGCTCTGCACCCATCCTAAAAGCTTGAATAGAAATGGTTATTAAAATAGCTAATTTGTAACAAGCACTATAGATCCCAACCAATGACTTATTGGCTTCTTCACTACCGCCATTCGCCCACCAGCCAATCATAATACGATCCATGGTTTCATTAATCATCCCACCAAAACCCACTAGTATCAATGGTAAGGCATACATCATCATTTGACTCCATAATTTAAAGTCGATATTGAAACGAAGTGAGCGAATTTCTTTTTGCAATAGAAGTAATACAAAAACATTTTGTAAAACATTTGCAATTAAAATATAGCCAACCTCAAAACCTTTTATATAAAACTTGGCAATAAAATTTTCGGGATGTGCTTGGGTATAGTTTGGCAAAATACTAATGAGCACGTAGGTTGCTAAGATATTAATGAGAATGCCACCTACTTTTATAAATGCATATTTTTTGGGCCTGCCTTCTAATCTTAATCTTGAAAATGGTATTGTAGTTAAGGCGTCTAAAGCAACTACCCAAGCCACTAATTTTATATATTCTGGATGTAAATTAATTTGTAATAAGTTGGAAATGGGACCTCCCCAAATTAACAGACAGGCTACCACTAATCCAGTTACAATGATCATAGAAAAACTACTGGTATGGTATATTTTTTCTTCGTTGTCTTTAGATCCAAATCGGAAATAGGCAGTTTCCATTCCATGCGTTACAATTACATTTAAAAATGGAATGAAAGAGTATACAATAGCCTGCTCCCCGTAGGCGGCCTCGGTAAGTTTTAGGGTTAAATAAGGGGTTAATAAATAGCTAATAAACCTAGCTGCTATGGAACTAAGTCCATACCATGCTGTTTGGCTTGCTAATTTTTTTATACTACTCAAGGGATTGAAATTACAGCTAAATTAGTGAAAATAGTTTTGTTTATCTTCATGTCGTAAAATCGAATGTATGAGAGTGGTAATTCAAAGGGTTTTGGAGGCAAGTGTAACCGTGGATGGGGCTATGGTTGGCCAAATTCAAAAGGGGTTGATGGTATTGGTGGGAATTGTAAATGAGGATGCTCAAGCCGATATTGAATGGCTATCTAACAAAATAGTGAACATGCGCATTTTTGAGGACGAGCAAGGGGTGATGAATAAAAGTGTTCTTGAAGTGGGTGGATCTATTTTATTAGTAAGTCAATTTACTTTACATGCCTCTACCAAAAAAGGAAATAGGCCTTCCTATATTGCTGCAGCAAAGCCGGATATATCGGTGCCGCTTTATGGTAAAATGATACTGCAATTACAACAGGATTTAGGTGCCCCAATACAAACAGGCAAGTTTGGTGCTGATATGAAAGTGGCTTTGATAAATGATGGTCCTGTAACCATTACCATTGATTCAAAAAACAAAGAATAAACTTTAGGAAATTAAATATTTTAAAACTAATCAAGAAATAATAATGTCAAATAATACAACCATACAACAAGCTCAGGAACAAGTGGATCAATGGATTAAAACAGTGGGTGTAAAATATTTTAGTGAGCTAACCAACCTTGGAATATTAATGGAAGAAGTGGGGGAATTATCAAGAATTATGGTTCGTAAATATGGGGATCAATCGTTTAAAAATAAAGAAGAAGATTTGATGCTAGCGGATGAAATGGCCGATGTTTTGTTCGTGCTGATATGCTTAGCAAACCAAACCGGGATTGATTTAGCGACGGCTTTAGAGAAAAATTTACAGAAGAAAACCAATAGGGATGCCACTAGACATCAAAATAATGAAAAATTACACCGATAATTGATTCCTCCGTATCTTTGCCAACTATGAGTAAGAACCCAACAGACAATACATTACAAGCAATTATTTCGCATGCAAAGGAATATGGTTTCGTATTTCCAAGTAGTGAAATTTATGATGGACTAAGCGCAGTGTATGATTACGGTCCTTATGGTGCCCAATTAAAGAAAAACATTCGTGATTATTGGTGGAATTCCATGACACAAATGAATGAAAATATTGTAGGCATTGATGCTGCTATTTTTATGCATCCTACTACTTGGAAAGCAAGTGGACACGTGGATAGTTTTAGCGACCCCTTAATTGATAATAAGGATAGTAAAAAAAGATATCGTGTAGATCATTTAATTGAAGCACATGCCGAAAAATTAATCGAAGAAGCTGCGAAAGCAGGTGATGCGGGAGTCGCAATAAAGGCTGGAGCAGATAAATTAATTGCCGATATGGATACCCTATTGGCGAATGATGATTATGTTGGTTTGAAAAAGTTAATAGACGATCATAAAATTCATTGCAGTGTTAGTGGTACAGGCAACTGGACCGAGATACGTCAATTTAATTTAATGTTCTCCACTGAATTAGGTTCAATAACAGACGAAGCAAATACAATTTATTTAAGACCTGAAACCGCTCAAGGTATTTTTGTAAATTTTTTGAATGTGCAAAAAACAGCAAGGATGAAAATTCCTTTTGGTATTGCACAAACAGGTAAAGCATTCAGAAATGAAATTGTAGCGCGTCAGTTTATATTTAGAATGCGTGAGTTTGAACAAATGGAAATGCAATTTTTCATCAAGCCAGGAACACAAAAAGAATGGTATGAGCATTGGAAGAATGAACGTATGAATTGGCATTTAAGCCTTGGCATTGCTGCTGATAAATACCGTTTCCATGACCACGTTAAATTAGCACACTATGCTGATGCTGCCTTGGATATAGAATATGAATTTCCTTTTGGCTTTAAGGAAGTTGAGGGCATTCACTCAAGAACTGATTTTGATTTAAGTCGTCATCAGGAGTTTAGTAAAAAGAAAATGCAATATTTTGATACTGAAATTAATCAGCATTATGTCCCTTATGTAATTGAAACCTCCATTGGTTTGGATAGAATGTTCCTTTTAATTTTATCTAACTCATATGAAGAGGAAATCATTAATAAGGAAGATGGTACAACCGATTCAAGAGTTGTATTACATTTGCCTGCAAGAATTGCACCTAATAAATTAGCGATTTTACCATTAACTAAAAAAGATGGTTTGCCAGAGTTAGCTAAAGAATTAATGGATGAGTGTAAAAAATCATTCCATTGCTTTTATGAGGAAAAAGATGCCATTGGAAAAAGATATCGCCGTCAGGATGCTATTGGTACTCCATTCTGCGTAACCATCGACCATCAAACAAAGGAAGATGGCACTGTTACAATTCGTCATCGTGACGCGATGACTCAGGAGCGTATCCCAATGAGTAAAGTAAAATCCTTGATACTGGAAGCAATCAGTTAAAATATTTATTGTAATTGGTTAGTTGTACCATATTTATTTCTAAGCTCGCGTTGTTCATGCACTGTACGCTCAACAATTAATTTACTATTCCTTGCCATAGTGGTATTGGTTGGCTTGGCTCGGCATTTTAACTTTTAGCTACGTTATGCCCAAGAGCTCGCTACGAAATAATATGTTACAACTTTCTTAGTATAAAAATAAAGGCGTAATGAAACCAATTTCTGAACTCCGAACCATAGCGTTAAGAAAATGAAAGAAAGCATCGTTAAAAATTGCGCATGTCTGAGCGAAGCGAGTTCGCAATTTTAGATGCTAGATTTCATTTTTAGCGTAAATGGTGAGCAGAGAAGAAATTGGTTTCATAATGCCATTTTATATACTACCAAATTGCGCGCCAAGAAATAAATATGGTACAACTATTTATAATTAAAGTAAGATGCAAAAAGTCAAGTTCCATAACGTAAGCTGCCAAAAAGCAAATAGCCAAAAAAGCCCCGATAAATCGAGGCTTTTAACTATTTAACAGGAGTAGAGCTATCCGAAAGATTCAAAGTGAACTTGTTTTTTATCCAATCCTAATTCTGTCATGTTTTTGCGTGCGTCATCAATCATAGCTTTCCAACCACATAACCAAACATGTGCAGTTTCCTTATTGTTCTTTAATAATTCTTGATAAACTGGGTGTACATAACCGCTATGAGATCCCGTCGGCACTTCGGTTTCTCTTGAATAACATGGATGAAAATGAAACCCTGGTTCTTTTGCCTCTAAAGCTTTTAATTCATCAATGTATAATCCATCTTCAAATTTTCGGCATCCAAAAATCAAGTGAATATTGTTATGCGCAATTTTGTTTTCATGAATATAAGTAATCATAGAGCGGAAAGGTGCGATACCGGTTCCAGTACAAATAAAATAAACGTCGTTATCAAAGTTCTTAGGTAATGTAAATACTCCTTGAGGTCCTCTAAGGGTAATTTTTGAACCAACTGCTACTTCATTAAATAAGTAGGTTGTTCCAAGGCCACCTTCTAAATGCACAATAACTAATTCAAATGTATTTGTTCCATTAGGAGCAGAAGCAATTGAGTAGCTTCTCCATCTTTTATTTTTTTGCTCATGAATAGGCAAGTCTAATGTAACAAATTGACCAGGTATAAAGTCAAATTTTTCAAGACTTGGAATTTCGAAATAAAATCTTTTTGTATTTGGAGTTTCGTTTTCAATTTTAGTAATTACTCCTTCAACCCATTCAAGTGCCATAAACGATGTTTAATTAATTAGTAATAAAAACTCTTTGAACATACACTTTATTATTCGCATAGATTTTAACAAAGTAAATACCAGTTGTCATGCTATCAATAAAAATATGCTGCGGAGCCTGTTGGTTTATTAAGTTTTCTTTTTGAAAAACTTTATTACCCATTGAATTTATTATTTCTAATGAAATTTTTTGGGTTTGAACATTACTAAACTGAATGTAGAATGAATTTCCTTTAATGATGTTTTCGACATAGTCGTCTGAGGTAATCTTAAGGCTAATTTCTTTTGCACTCGCTTCTGCAA
Organism: uncultured Bacteroidota bacterium; assembly: GCA_903874055.1. GTDB lineage: Bacteria > Bacteroidota > Bacteroidia > Chitinophagales > Chitinophagaceae > Sediminibacterium. The sequence goes on from CAIQQR010000029.1 coordinate 14,887, forward strand.
TATCCGTTACCAAAATTAGTTTATTATCTGATATATTTTGACAATCTCCCGCAATCGTTATCGTAGCTACTTTATACTGCGCATTTCTCAAAGGCTTATAAGATTGTTTTGTGGCACCATTTATTAAAGAATCGTTCATATACCATTGATATCCACTGCCTGCTGAACTAATAAGACTATCCCCACTTTGTGTAATGGATGGTTTGTTGTTAGTACTAACGTTTATAAGTGTTGCAGCGCTCAAACAATCTGTTGATTTCACTTGCATATTATAAAAGAAATAAAAATAATTCTGAAAATTTACATTTGGATTAGCAGTAGAAGGAGTTGCACTATTTCCAGTAAAACTAATAATACGATTTGGTCCTAAAGGATAAGTAGGATCCGTTGCACCATTGTTTCTAAAAATGGATGTACTATCACATTTTGAAATGATAATATAATCACCTGCTTGAGGTATATTCAAATTGAGTGCATAAATACGTCCTGTGTCTGCAGCAACATAAGAAGAAGCACCATAGATAGGGGAGGGACTACTTGCTGGAATATTTAAAGAAACGGTTTGTATTGGATAATAAGTAAAAGTACCATCGGTATTAACTGTTCCAAGTGTACCTAAAATAAAATCAACTTTTCCAGGATAACTTGAGTATAATTTAGTGGTTTCTAATGTAAGGGCTTGAGTGGTATTTAATTTCATGAAATTTCCACTGAAAGTATTGTATCCACCTCCTCCAGTTAAACTCGTATTTGTGTATGGTGGAAGTGTTGCTTGGTATCCTTGAGTTACATAAACCTTGCTACTTGTATTAGAAGCACCTACACTACTACCAATAACTATTGGATTGTACAAAGCAGAAGTATCGTACCAATAATAATTTGTTCCAGAAATCGGATTGGTAACATTTAATCGCATAACGCCATTACAAAGAACTGCAGATCCTTGTGGAGCGGCCATATCGGCGGCACTTACAATTGTTGAGCTTAATGAATTATTGCTAGGTTGTTGGTCGTTACTAATATTAGCAGATGCTGTAATGGTATAGCTTGAATTAGCGTCAATTGAAATTGGTTTTTGGAATGTATAAGTCATATTTTCAAAACCATTTAAACGACCTGTGAATGTTTCATTGATACTTAAAATGGTGGTAGCTCCTTTTTTTACAACAAGGCTTAATGGAATATTTGACTGATTGGTTGATCCATTGTTTACCAATTTAATAGTGACATATTGTACGGCTCTTTTGCAAACACCTACTGTTGGGTTTATAATATCACTAACTTGTAAGTCGTTTGATGCACTGTTAATTTTTAATGTATAGTCTTGAGTTTCACCAATTGTATAAGTACCACATGCATTCACATTGGCACTACTACTAGTTTCCATTGCAACTACACGAAATTTAAAAAGTTTGCCAACTGCTAAAGTGCTTGGTAAGCTTATTGTTGCTGTATAGTTGCCATTAACAAGTGCAGTACTTGTTAAAACTGTTTCAGTAGATTCAAATAATCCATTATTGTTTAAGTCAATAAATACTTTAACAAACCTACTATTATTGGTTGCATCCGCACTTCCTAATTTTATAAATACTGGCAGATTACCGCCCGGCTCTCCTGTAATAAATAGATTTGTGTTGTCTATATATTGATTTGTAGTGTTATTTGTAAATTGAATGTTGTTAAAACTAACACTATCCATTTTTGTTCCCGCATTGGAACTAGCAGTAGATGGACAGTATGCTGCACCTCCGGCTCCACTTACAATTAAAGAATAGGATTGTTGACCTCTTGTTAAAGTTCCTTTATGATTAACTGTAATGGTATAATTGTTTCCAACTAGTGTAGAATCAATTTCAACTTTTTCAACATTGTCAATACTATTAATTCCTCTTGCTGCTGGATAATCTGGTAATGCTCTATTCAAGGTCCAAGGATAATAAATGGTTGATCCTTTTTTAATAACTAAATCTAAATCATTGACCAATTGATGGGTAGTATCATTCAATGCATTAGAAGGACTTCCTTTTACATCGGTCCAAACAATTGTAGCTTTTAATGGCTTACTTCCTGATGCAGTAACGTTTAAATTATAGGTTTGCCCATTCTGTAAATTATTTTCATATACTAAGTCAACACTACTACTGTTGTTGTTATTGGTAAGTGCATTGTTTAAAACATTTGCGGCCTCCGCATCGTTTAAAACCCCCCATCCGAATTTATAATCAGGACCAGGACTTGCACCGGCTTCATTTGCAGTGTGAATGGCAAGTGCTTTAATAGTGGCAGCTTTAGCAAATTTATTAGGGGTTAATCTCTGACTGAGTTCCTGTAAAAGCAGTAATGATCCTGCTGCGCCTGGAGCGGCCATGGATGTTCCACTTAAATATGCATAGCTAGAGTCATTGGCACTTACAGAAGAATAAACAGATAAACCATCTGTTACAATATCTGGTTTTATTCTTCCATCATCTGTTGGACCCCATGAGCTAAAGGTAGTTATTGTTGCATCTGATGTTTTTAAATAGCCAGCACTGATAGGTGAAATTGCCCCCACTGTTAAAATATTTTTTGCATTTGCATCAGTAGGAAGAACATCATAACTGTTATTACTACTTAAGCTATCAGGCCTGTTTCCTGCATTATATAACTTTCCATTTTGATCCCTGCGCCAATAAGCTTGTCCCACTGCAGGCCCATTGCTAGATCTATTATTTCCTGCCGATTTTACAATTAAATAGTAAGGTGCATTATAAGCAATGGAATCAAAAATTTGTGCAGTTTCATTATAGAGCCCAAATTTATAATCTTCTTTTTCATTCCATCTTCCATTATATTCCCATCTTGAAGAATCATTATTATAATCCCAGCCACTAACGGTTCCATAGGAATGATTTGAGAATAATAAACCATTCGCAGCTGCCGCCGCCATTTCGGAAACATCATTATTCCAATCATATGCGTAAGCTCCTTTAATGCCGTATGACATTCCTTTTGCAAGCGGATTGTAGCCCTTAGCCATAATGATACCTGCCACATGTGTTGGGTGATCTGAAACTTTTGTTGAATTATCTTTAACTGTAATTTTCCCATTTAATTCAAAGTGAGAAATTCTTGGAGCACCTTCATCCCAAACACCAATTCTATTGGTCATAGAATCGGTAGATCCATTTAAATTTAATCCACTACTTCCTCCATTCCATAACTGATTGGTATTTATAGTGATGGCTTGAACAGGGTCTTGATAAGTAGTTAAATAAATAGGTTGTCCAAAAAGATCAATTCCAACAAGGTTAACATTTTGATTATTCCTGGATTTATATTGTAATGGCCATCCTTTTTCTTTTGATTTTATAACCGCTTCACTAAAACTTGCTCTTGAATTTGTTTCAAAAGAACGAGAAGCATTATTTAAGATAAAAGATTTTGTTTCGGTTTGCGCATAAGCATTTAAAATAAAACTAGTGCTTATAATAAAAGTAAAAAGTGATTTTAGCATAATGTGTTAATTATAGTTCAGGCCTATCCCTGAGGTTCTTAAAATTACAATCAATTCTCGAATATTTTTGGCGTATTTTTAGTTTAAAATGTGGCTATGCGAAATTGTTTAGGTTTATCAATAGTTACCTGCTTGTTTGTGCTAACAATATCTTGTGTAAGAATACCACAAGGCAGTTCACAATCCAATTTTTTTGGACATATTTATGAGCAAAAATTCAATAATATGCCCATGGTAGATAAAGTCAAATCAAAGGGCAGGCCAATGGCTTGCACTATTTATATATACGAGCCTACTAAATTAAATCAAATTGAAGATGGATTGATGCCAGGGCCAATAGTATCAAAAATTAATTCTATTTTAGTTGATTCAGTACACTCCGATAATACAGGAGCATTTTCATTGTATTTAAAGCCTGGAAAATATAGTGTTTTTGTGAAATATGAAAATGGGTATTATGTTCCATTTTATGCTGGAAAGGATTTGGTATCCATAATTGAGACAAAACAAAACGAAAAAACGATTTTAGACATTGAAGTGAAGGTTAATTCAAGTTATGAGTAAGTTTATGGTTGAATTAAACAATAGGATTGGTATCTTTGTTATGACGGTATGAACGAGGATTCCTTATTTGAGCGTTTAGAAAAATCCCCCCTCCTAAATAATTTGGTGGACAGGATTGCTATGTCCAAACACAATGAAATTCCTTTTCAAGCATTTCTTCAAAATTTAAATGGATCGGCTGCCGCTTTTGTTTTACAAGCTATTTTTACCAACGAAAAAACAGCAAATTTAAATCACCTTGTAGTATTGAGTGATGCCGAAGAAGCTGCCTATTTTTTTAATTCTATCGAAAGTGTCACCGGCGCTTTAGATTTATTTTATTTCCCCTCTTCCTTTAAGTCGCCTCATAATTATAGTGTCTTGAATCCTTCACATGTTATGTTAAGAACAGAAGCCTTAACTAAAATTTCGATGGGAGGGAATAAAAAAATATTAGTTACTTATCCGGAGGCTTTATTTGAAAAAGTGGTAATGGCTAAAACTTTACAACTAAATATTATTCAAATAAAAACCAACGATCATTTAGATTTAAATGCATTAATGCAACAAATGGTTGACTATGGTTTTGAGCGTACCGATTTTGTTTATGAGCCAGGGCAGTTTGCGTTAAGAGGAGGAATTTTGGATATTTATTCTTTTGGCAATGAAAAGCCCTACCGTATTGAATTATTTGGAGAAGAAGTAGATAGCATTCGACTTTTTGATCCTGCATCGCAATTAAGTGAGCGTAAATTATTGCAGGTGAATATCATTCCAAATGTGACTACTCAATTTGAGGATACTGAGAAAATTCCTTTGCTTGATTTTCTTTCCAATGATACGATTGTTTGGTTAAAAGACTGGGATGTAGTTAAACAAAAAGGGTTAGATCAGCATGAGGCCCTTGAAACATTTATCACACATCATGCTGCCATGAATAAAATAGATGATAACGACCCTCATAAAAAAGAAAGTCATATTGATGATTTTGAATTAGTGAATGATACCGAAGCAAAAATTGGCAAGCATACCTTAATAGAATGGGGGTTTCACCAACATTTGTCTACTGAAAAAATTACATTTAATACCCAATCTCAACCTGTATTCAATAGACAGTTTCAATATTTAATTGCCAACTTGCAAGAACTAGAAAAGCAAGGCTACACTTTGTATTTATTTGCCGAGCAAGCAAAACAATTGGAAAGATTGCATGCTATTTTTACGGATCTTAAAACAGAGATTCAATTTGTTCCGATTGTAAAAAGTATCCATGAAGGATTTATTGATCATGATCATAAAATGGTTTGCTATACTGATCATCAAATTTTTCAGCGTTATCATAAGTTTAAAGTAAAACAAGCCTATAGCAAAAGTAAGGCCATAACTTTAAGAACTTTACGTGACTTGCAGCCAGGAGATTATGTGACGCATATCGATCATGGTGTTGGTGTGTATAGTGGGTTGCAAAAAATTGATGTCAACGGTCACACGCAGGAAGCTGTAAGAATCATTTACAAAGACAGTGATATTTTATATGTGAATATTAATTCATTGCATAAAATATCTAAATATACTGGCAAGGAAGGTGCGCCTCCCAAAGTAAATAAATTAGGTTCGGATGCGTGGGTTAAGTTAAAAGAAAAGACCAAGGCTAAAGTAAAAGCCATCGCATTTGATTTAATTAAATTATACGCACATCGTAAAGCGCAGGCTGGTTTTGCGTTTACCCCGGATAACTATATGATACATGAATTAGAAGCTTCATTCATGTATGAGGACACTATTGATCAGGCTAAGGCCATTGCGGATGTTAAAAAAGATATGGAGCAAGCATCTCCGATGGATCGATTGGTTTGTGGTGATGTTGGTTTTGGAAAAACAGAAGTGGCAGTGCGTGCTGCATTTAAAGCGGCAATTGATGGTAAGCAAGTGGCTGTTTTAGTACCCACCACCATTTTAGCATTCCAGCATTTTAAAACATTCAAAGAAAGATTAAAAGATTTTCCTGTAACAGTGGATTATATCAATCGTTTTAAATCTTCCAAAGAGAAAAAAGAAACCATCGAAAAAGTAAAGGAAGGGAAAATTGATATTTTGGTGGGAACCCATGGTATATTAGGAAAGGAAGTGGCATTTAAGGATTTGGGATTGATGATTATTGATGAAGAGCAAAAGTTTGGAGTAGCACATAAAGAAAAATTAAAAACTTTAAGAACAACGGTAGACTGCTTAACCTTAACAGCAACGCCCATTCCAAGAACCTTGCATTTTAGTTTAATGGGCGCGCGTGATTTAAGTATTATCAATACACCTCCCGCAAATAGACAACCTATACATACCGAAGTGCAAGTATTTCATGAGGATGTAATTAGAGAAACTATTTATTATGAAACTGAGCGAGGAGGTCAAGTATTTTTTATTCATAATAGAGTACAGGGATTGGCTGAAATGTGTGCTATGATTCAAAAATTGTGTCCCGATTTAAGTATTGGTTTTGCGCATGGACAATTGGAAGGGCATCAGTTAGAAGAAAAAATATTTGATTTTATTGAACGCAGGTACGATGTGTTGGTTTGTACGAATATTGTGGAAAGTGGAGTAGATATTCCCAATGTAAATACCATTATAGTAAACAATGCGCATCATTTTGGATTAAGTGATTTGCACCAATTAAGAGGAAGGGTAGGTCGTAGTAATAAAAAAGCCTTTTGTTATTTATTAGCCCCGCCAATGAGTGTTTTGCCTGAGGATTCTAGAAAGCGTTTACAGACATTAGAACAATTTAGTGAGTTGGGAAGTGGTTTTCAGATTGCCATGCGTGATTTGGATATTAGAGGGGCTGGTAATTTATTAGGAGGAGAGCAAAGTGGATTTATGGCAGAGATAGGTTTTGAAATGTATCAAAAAATATTAGCAGAAGCAGTAAGAGAACTAAAACGATCTGACTTTCAGGAATTATTTCAAGAAGAAATTAGTAAGCAGGATGATTTTGTTTCGGATTGCACTATTGATACTGATTTAGAAATTATGATTCCTGATAGTTATGTTGAAAATATTGGCGAAAGGCTTTCCTTATATACCAGACTAGATCAGTCCGAGGATGATAATGAGTTGGAGCAAATGAAGTTGGAATTGGTAGATCGTTTTGGACCTCTGCCGGAACCAGTGAATGATTTATTCATCACAATACAATGTAGAAGATTGGCCATTGCATTGGGTTTTGAAAAAATGACATTAAAAGACGAAACCTTAAGATGTTTCTTTATCAATCGTCCGGACTCTCCTTATTTTGAAAGTGAAACTTTTAAAAATTTACTAGGTTTTACCCAAACATCCATGAACACTGCCCATTTTAAACAGGTTGGTAAAACATTCATCTTAATTGTTAAAGATATCAAAGGGATGGATGCTTGTTATCATGTACTGGATAAAATGTACAAAGGCGTAATAAAATAATTAAAAAACAGGCTATAAATAGACAACCCCACCCGTTTATGGGGTGGGGTTGAAAAATCTTAAGAGAATTTATTTTGTGCCCTTATATTTCTTTAAGGGTACAAAATAAATTAAAAACCTTTAGTTGCTACACCGTCAGCAATTGCTTTCAACGCGTTTGCTTCGCTCATGATAGCAGCCATTTTATTTCCTTTACCATCGTGACCGCCTGCCATGTAACCACCTTTAGCAGTTTTAGTTACAACAGCGTCATGCATTGGTACATTTTTTTCTTTTGTTTTTAAGCAATAAGCTTTGATCATTTTTGAAGTGTCCATTTTGTATAAATTTTAGTGTTTAAATTGCTAAATTGAAAGTAGGTTATTTATCGCGATTCCCTTTAGAAACCCATTGATTTTTTGTTAAAAATTGCCTTTTTTAGGCCTAAAACTAGGTTTAGACGTCAATTTTAGCATATTTAGCATGACTTTCAATGAATTCTCTTCGTGGAGCCACTTCATCCCCCATTAACATACTAAAGATACGGTCTGCCTCTGCAGCGCTGTCAATAGTAACTTGCTTTAAGGTTCTGCGGCTTGGATCCATGGTAGTTTCCCATAATTGATCGGCGTTCATCTCACCCAGACCCTTATAGCGCTGAATGGTTACCGAGCTATCATTCCCTCCACCTAATTTTACAACTAAATCCTTACGTTGTTCTTCACTATAAGCGTATTCTTGCTCCTTTCCTTTTTTTACTAAATACAAAGGAGGTTGAGCAATATATACATATCCATTTTGCACTAACTCTTTCATATATCTAAAGATGAAAGTTAAAATCAAAGTAGCAATGTGAGAACCATCCACGTCGGCATCGGTCATGATGATTAACTTATGGTAACGAAGCTTCACAATGTTTAAAGCTTTAGGATCTTCAGGTGTTCCCACCGTTACACCTAATGCAGTATACATATTTCTAATTTCCTCGTTCTCATAAATCTTATGCTCCATCGCTTTTTCCACGTTCAAAATTTTACCACGCAATGGTAAAATAGCTTGGTAGCTTCTATCACGTCCTTGTTTTGCAGTACCACCAGCCGAGTCTCCTTCCACTAAGTACAACTCACATCTTTCCGGATCTCTTTCTGAACAGTCGGCCAATTTGCCTGGTAATCCACCACCAGATAAAACTGTTTTTCTTTGCACCATATCACGTGCTTTCTTTGCAGCAACACGCGCTTGGGCAGCCAAAATAATTTTTGAAATAACGTACTTCGCTTCCTTTGGATTTTCTTCCAGGTAAGCTTCTAATGCTCGTCCTACGGTGGTTTGTACTACACCACTCACTTCACTATTACCTAACTTTGTTTTGGTTTGACCTTCAAATTGAGGCTCAGGTACTTTCACTGAAATGATGGCACTTAAACCTTCTCTAAAGTCATCTCCCTCTACGGTTACTTTTGCTTTATCAAATAAACCTTCTTTATCACCATAGCTTTTGAATACACGTGTTAAAGCAGTTCTAAAACCTGTTACGTGTGTACCCCCTTCGATGGTATTGATATTATTAACGTAAGAGAAAATATTTTCTTTAAAATCATCATTGTATGTCAAAGCCACTTCTACCATAACATTCGAAGCTTCATCTAAACCTTCAACATATAAAGGTGTACTGATGATTGGATTTCTGTTGGCGTTTTTATCCAACATTTGAACGAACTCAATGATACCACCTTCACTGTAAAAATTATTAGTATAAGGTTGACCATCTTCTCCTAATTCTCTTAAGTCAGTTAATGTGATATTAATACGCTTATTTAAATAAGATAATTCGCGTAAACGACCTTCTAAAATTTCTTTTTTATAAACTGTTTCTTGGAAAATAGTAGCATCTGGCCAAAAGTGCACGTGGGTGCCAGTCTTGTCACTCGTGCCTGTTTCACGCACTGCATATTGAGGTGCACCAATGCAATATTCTTGTTCAAATATTTTGCCTTCTCTTTGAACCGTCACTAACAATTTAGTACTTAATGCGTTTACACAACTTACACCTACGCCGTGCAAACCACCGGATACTTTGTAAGTGTTTTTATCAAATTTACCACCTGCGTGTAATACCGTCATAACCACTTCCAATGCAGACTTTTTTTCTTTAGTGTGCATTGCGGTCGGGATACCACGACCATTATCTTGTACACTAATAGAATTGTCTTTGTGAATGGTCACTTCGATGTGAGAGCAATAGCCAGCTAAAGCTTCATCAATTGAGTTGTCCACTACCTCGTAAACTAGATGATGTAAACCTTTTGAACCCACATCACCAATGTACATGGCTGGTCTTTTTCTTACCGCCTCTAATCCTTCAAGGACCTGGATACTATCGGCGCCATAATTCTTATTTTCGGCCGAATCTGGGGATTGTAAATCTTCTGACATAAAGAGTGAAATTTTTTGTTTTTATAGGACGTTTCAAACGCATACAAACTTAATAAAATTAAAGAGGTTTAGGGTGAATTTTAGCTTGTTTAGTTATCCCCAATTCAACTAATCTGTGAATTATTTTGAGGTCAAAAATGAGGCTAAAAATGGCCTTTAAATTGATTCTTTTATTTCACTTAGACTTGTTGATTTTATTTTTGTCAAAAAGCCTTTATTTGTCATTTAAATGTCATTTTCTTAATGCAATTTTTTACTTACTATGAACCTTTTGAGCTGATTTAATGTTTATACATTAATTTTGTTACTGTGATACAAGCCTTAGACATATTAAAACAAGCCAACAAGCCAGCAGAATTTGCAGGGATGGCCTTGTTATGGCATAAAGATCAACATATTCCTGGGTCAACACAGTATAACATTAAGCGATACTATGCACAGGATACTTGGACCACTGAAGATACAGGCATGTTTGTATATCATTTTAATCCAGATCAACCTAGAGATAATTTTTTAGAACTTCGATTTTGTATTTCTGGGAATAGATTTTGTGAAAATAAAGAGTGTGGAAATTGTAATCAATTGCCCACCGAAGATTGCGCAGGACCTTTAAGAACTGTCGATGTATTTTCATTTCATTTTACTTCTACTTTTTTACATCAGTTTTTGCACAATGTAAAATTAACCACCACAAAAGACGAAGTGTTGGCATTTAAGCATCCCAATGCTTTTACTAAAATATTTCCATTAAGTATTCGTAAGCGCAATACATTGGATAGTGTATTAAATCACAGTTATACAGGTTCTTTAGAGAATATTTTTATCAATGCAAAAATTCACGAACTACTTTTACAAAGTTTAGATGTTATTGTAGACGATGAAAAAGAAGAGGGATTTACTTGTAAATTTTTAGCTGATGACAGAGGCAAAGAAAGTATTTATCAAGCCCGCGAAATTTTATTACAACATATTGGAGACCCTATCACCATTAAGGAATTAAGCCGCAAAGTGGCAATGAATGAATGTTATCTAAAGAAAGGATTTAAAGAGGTTTTTGGCACCACTATTTTTGACTTTTACCAACAACAAAGAATGGAGCACGCCAAGTACTTATTATATGAAAAGGCATTGAGTGTTACCGATGTTTCTGCATTATTAGGGTATTCTTCCATCTCTCATTTCTCTGCTGCTTTTAAAAAGCACACTGGCTTAAAGCCTTGTGAATTGTTGAACTAATCTAACGCTTTTTAGGAAGTTTAATTATCATTTATTTTTTCTAGTCCTTTTTTAGTTATTTTTATTTTCTAAACTTTTACTATGCGTAATTTATTAGCGGTGATAATTATTTTTTTATGCAGTTCATGCATTAATCAAAGAGTAGATTTAATAGTACACCATGCACAAATTTATACAGTGAATAATGAATTTGCAACTGCTGAAGCAATGGCCGTGCAGGATGGGAAAATTGTGGCAGTGGGTACGAACGATGAAATTTTGAAAGCGTATAAATCAGATAGTTTATTGGATGCAAAAGGGGCGGCAGTATATCCTGGATTTATTGATGCTCATGCACACTTTTTAGGTTATGGACAAGCATTATATGCTGTTGATTTAATGTTTGTGCCTAGTTGGGAAGAAGCTATTGCTCGTGTGAAAGACTTTGCAGTGAAGCATCCCGGCAAGGGTTGGATTAAAGGACGTGGTTGGGATCAAAATCGTTTTCCTGGCAAACAGTTTCCAACCAATGC
>CAIQQR010000030.1 GCA_903874055.1 uncultured Bacteroidota bacterium
ATATAGAATATTATTAATAAATTGCCCTATTATTTAAAAAATATATAAATATGGAGACTAAATCTACTCCCAAATTAAACATTGACAAAAGCCTAGACAAGCTCGATTTGCAAATAATTCAAGCTATGATGCAGGATGCTGAGGTTTCCTATGCCGATTTGGGTAAGCAGTTTTTTGTATCAGGCGGTACCATTCACGTGCGTATTAAGAAATTGGAGGAGTTGGGAATCGTGCAAGGGAAAAGATTGGCCGTTGACTTAAAAGTATTGGGTTATGATATCATTGCGTTCATCGGAATTTATTTAGAGAAGAGCTCCATGTATGATACGGTTGCGCAGGCGTTAAAAAACATTCCACAAGTGGTGCGTGTAAACTATACAACCGGTAACTATAGTATGTTTGTGGAGATTGTTTGCAAGGACATACAGCAACTTCGTTTTGTTTTACATGATGAGCTACAAAAGATTAAAGGCATTGAACGAACCGAGACTTTAATTTCCTTAGAAGAAAGTTTCTCTCGTAACGTAAGGATTGTATAACTAAACAGTAGTAAATTACATATACATTTTTCCCAATAAGAATCATTCAATTTCTGCCAATGAAAATCTGTAATTATAATGATGGAAGAAGGGGCTTCTTAAAAAAATCTGCTACCATGGCAGCTTTTTATTTAGCGCCTACAACATTCGTAAAAGCATTTGCTATAGAAAATGTTGTACCTACGCCCATCCCTAAAGAAAAATTAGCCATTACACTCAATGGTAAACTTTTGAATTTGGAAGTGGATGCGCGTATTACCATTTTAAATTTATTGAGAGAAGAATTAAATTTTACGGGCACTAAAAAGGGTTGTGAAATGGGACAGTGTGGTGCATGTACTATTCACATTAATGGCAAGCGAACTAAGTCCTGTTTACAATTAGCAGTTGCCAATCAAAATAATACGATCACAACAATAGAAGGCTTAGCTGCAACGGAACAATTACATCCAATGCAAGCTGCATTTTTAAAGCATGATGCATTTCAGTGTGGGTATTGCACATCGGGTCAAATTATGTCGGCTGTTGCTTGTGTGAGAGAAGGGCAGGCTAAAACAAGAGACGCAATTAGGTCTTATATGGATACTAATATTTGTAGATGTGGTGCTTATCAAAACATTGTGGATGCAATTGAAGAAGTTGCAAAAACTGGTGCTAAAATTTAATTACCCTTTATTTATTTCAATATGAGAACAAATCATGTAAATACTTTCTTTTGGGAAGACGAAAGAGTAGATGGTATAGATAAAGTAACCGGTAAAGCAAGGTATACTGCTGAGCATAACCTGCCTAACTTAGCCTATGCAGTTTTTGTAACTAGTAATATTGCTAAAGGGAGTATTAAAAGTTTGGATGTTTCAAAAGCACTCGCCATGCCTGGTGTCTTAGATGTAATATATTATGCGAATTGTCCTGCAGTGCCAGGATATAGTACCAATAGTGGGGAAAGACCAAAGAATGTATCGGAGTGGAGAGGACATAAAGTTTTGTACGATAATAAGGTTCGCTTTTTTGGCCAACCCATTGCATTAATTGTTGCAGATAGTTTGGAAAATGCAAATGCAGCTATTCGTTTTGTAAAACCTGAATATGAAACGGAAAGTTTTGAAACTAATTTTGACAAAGCTAGATTAGTGGACGCTAATTTAAAAGGAGCAATTAATTATAAAAGAGGTACAGGCATCACCAAATCAATTGTAGCCAATGTAGATGCAGAGTTTAATATTCCTATTGAAGTGCATAATCCCATGGAGCTACAAGCAACTATTGCTTACTGGGAGGCAGAAGATAAAGTTTTACTGTATGATAAAACGCAGGGTCCTAAGAGCACGCAAAATATTGTTGCGCGCACTTTTGGTTTGCCCGAAAAAAATGTTCGTGTGATTGCGGAAAATGTGGGCGGTGCGTTTGGAAGTAGTTTAAGATCATGGTCCAATGTGCCAGCTGCTTGTATTGCGGCTAAAAAATTGAATAGACCTGTGAAATTGGTATTGACACGACCTCAAATGTTTTCTTTAATTGGGTATCGTCCACAATCATGGCAAAAAGTAAATATTGCAGCAGATGCCGAAGGCAATTTTTTATCTATTAACCATGAGGCAATCAGTAATACCTCACGTTATGAAGATTTTAGAGAAGGCATTGTAGATGTCTCTAAATTCTTATACGCATGTGAAAATGTTACTACTAAATATAGTTTGCTTCCTTTAGATCTTAGCACCCCTATTTGGATGCGTGGTCCTGGTGAAGCAACAGGCTGCTTTGCTTTAGAGTCTGCCATTGATGAGCTTTCCTATAAATTAAAAATAGATCCCATTGCGTTAAGAATAAAAAACTTTACCACCATAAATCCAGAAAACAAATTACCTTTTTCTGATAATAATTTAAAGTCATGTTATGATTATGGTAAGGAAAAAATTGGATGGAAAAATAGACCCACTATTCCAGGAACTTTAAAAGAAAATGGTTGGTTGATTGGTTATGGAATGGCAGTAGGCGTTTTTGGTGCTGGAAAAGGTTCGGCTTCCGTAAGAATCGTATTATCTAATGATGGAAAATTATTATTAGAGTGTGCGGTAAGTGATATGGGACCAGGCACAACTACAGCAATGACTAAGATTGCAGCCGAAGCAATGCAAATGCCTATTGGTAAAATTAAATTTAAATTGGGCGACTCCGATTTGCCACCGGGACCTTCGCAAGGAGGCTCTGGCACTACCTCTACGGTTGGTTCTGCTGTTGACCTGGCTTGTAAAACAGTGCAAACGAAGTTAAAAGAATTGGCTATTCAATTTGCGCCTGTATTTACTGGCTTAACAGTGGATGCATTAGAAGTTAAAAATGAAATGGTAATACTTAAAACCGATGCTTCAAAAAATATTGATATCGTTGGGTTACTTAAGTTGGGTAATCAGGATAAAATTGATTTAATTATTAATTCATCCGGTAAAACACCCGAACAATTAAAGTTCACGAGCAATTCTTTTTCAGCACACTTTGTTAAATTAGCGGTGAATGCAAAAGATGGAACCATTAAAGTGTTACAAGTAATTACTACAGGCGATTCAGGAAAAATTATAAGTCCTAAAACCGCACGTAGTCAAATGTTGGGTGGAGTAGTAGGAGGAATAGGAATGGCTTTGACCGAAAAATTAGAGATTGATCATACTACTGGAAGAATTCAAAATGCAAGTTTCGCAGAGTACCATGTACCACACCATAAAGACGTACCAGCAACAGAAGCTTGGTTTGTTAATAAGCCAGATATGAATATGAATGATATTGGTGCAAAAGGTATTGGTGAAATTGCTTTAATTGGTTTTGCTGCAGCCATTGCGAATGCAGTGTATAATGCAACAGGGAAAAGAGTAAGAGATTTACCTATTACACCAGAGAAATTAGGCTTTAAATCATCTAAAGTTTAATAAATAGTACGCTTTTAGTTATACCCTAAAAGCGTACTATTTAAATTTTGTAACCATCATCTGCAACCAATTGCGCACAAATTCTGCGACGCGCTTCCTTACTATTAAATGGAGCTACTTTTGTAAAACGCTTTAATCCAATTAA
>CAIQQR010000031.1 GCA_903874055.1 uncultured Bacteroidota bacterium
CTTTGGAAAAAGATATGAAAGAAAAACGAGTAGTAGCCAACGTTGCAAGTTATACGGGTCACTCAAGTTTAAGGGAAGAGATTATGGGGGAAAAGAATTTATTTCGCAATGCAACGCAGGCCGAGATAGATAAAATGAAAATGATATTATCAAAAGAATTATCCAAAGGGTCATTAGGTTTATCCACAGGACTAGAATATGAGCAAGCTTTTTATTCAAACAGAGATGAAGTATTGCAATTAGCAAAAGTTGCTGCTGCAGCTAATACACGATATATAAGTCATATTAGAAGTGAGGATGTAACTATGGCTGATGCATTAGATGAAATTATACAAATTGGTAAAATCACAAAAATGCCAGTACAAATTTCTCATATTAAACTGGCAAAGCTATCTGACTGGAATACAGCATCAAGCATTTTGACACAATTGGAAAAAGCAAGAGCAGAGGGAGTACAAATTACAGCCGATGTATACCCATATACATTTTGGAATTCAACTTTAAGAGTATTGTTTCCAGCAAGAGATTATACCAATATGGCAAGTGCTCAATTGGCGGTTAGTCAATTATTTGATCCATCACAATCTTATATTGTACAATACGCGCCTAATCCAAGTTATGTTGGAAAAACAGTTTCTGCAATTGCGGTTGAAAGAAAAGAATCTGATGCCCAGACATTAATGAGCTTAGTAGCTATTGCTGCTGATTTTAAAGAAAAGCATCCTGGGTATAAAGGCAGTATTGAAGCCATTGCGGCAAAGTCAATGCACGAGTCAGATGTGGCTAAATTTATAGCATGGCCTTATTCAGTGATATGCTCAGACGGCAATGGTGGCGGTCATCCTAGAGGGTATGGTTCATTTACGAGAGTTTTAGGAAAATATGTAAGAGAAGACAATGTAATAAGCTTAATAACTGCAGTACACAAAATGACAGGACAAACTGCCGAATATTTAGGCATCAAAGACCGCGGTATTATTGCTGTAGGGAAAAAAGCAGATCTAGTTTTATTCAATCCCGAAACAGTAAAGGACCATGCTGCAATTTTAAATAGTCATGCATTGTCTACAGGTATAGAAATGCTTTGGGTAAATGGACAATTGGTATATGCACAACAAAAAGCAACTGGAAAAAAACCTGGCGTTTTAATTAAGCGCTAAAAGCATACCTCTTTTAAAATTTTGAATAAGTAAAAATATGAATAATGCAATTATATTAACCAATGGGTTGTTGACTTCAACTGATGCAAAAACTGCTCATGGTTTAATAAGAGGAACAGAAAGATTTGTCATCATTGGAGTGGTAGATGGTGAAGCAACAGCAGGAAAAGATGCGGGTGAATTGTTGGATGGAAAAAATAGAAATATTCCTGTGTTTGCCAATTTTGAAACAGCAATTGCACAACTTTCCAATGTTAATTATTTAGTAATTGGCGTTGCAACCGTAGGTGGTCGTTTACCAGGAAATATGTTGGAAGTTGTCATTAAAGCCATTGAAGCTGGGGTATCTATTGTAAATGGGTTACATGAATATTTAAATGATAAACCCGATGTAGTCGCTTTGGCAAAAGCCAAAGGTGTTATATTAACCGATGTGCGCAAACCCAAAAACAGAGAAGACTTGCATTTTTGGACGGGTGAAATATTTAAAGTAACTGCTCCAATTATTGCAGTCATTGGAATGGACTGTGCAATGGGAAAGCGAACAACAGCAAGGATGCTACGACAATCCTGTGAAGCAAACGGATTAAAAGGCCAAATGATTTACACGGGTCAAACAGGCTGGTTGCAGGGTGGCAAATATGGATTTGTTTTTGATTCTACCTTGAATGATTTTGTATCAGGAGAACTAGAAAATGCAATTGTAAGTTGCTGGAAAGAAACCAGTGCTGACATACTATTTTTAGAAGGACAATCTTCATTAAGAAATCCAAGTGGTCCTTGCGGCATTGAATTATTGATATCAGGAAATGCAAAACATGTTGTTTTATTATTTGCTCCT
Source organism: uncultured Bacteroidota bacterium (assembly GCA_903874055.1). Classification (GTDB taxonomy): domain Bacteria; phylum Bacteroidota; class Bacteroidia; order Chitinophagales; family Chitinophagaceae; genus Sediminibacterium. The sequence continues at coordinate 2,002 of CAIQQR010000031.1, forward strand.
AAACGAAAATATTTTGATAATGATGAACATTGGGGTGCTATTCCTCCAGTAGAATCGGAAATAGAAATTATTGAAAAGCTTGGTTCCAAAGTAATTGCAGTTGCCATAAATACAGAGGACTGTACAACCGAAGAAGCGTTTGCTTATCAAAAAGAGTATGCGCAAAAACTAAATATTCCAGTGCTACTTCCTATCCAAGAAGGAGTTGATTTATTAATTCCAACTTTAAAAGCTTTGATCAAATAATAAATAGCTAAACTCAGGCATTAAAAAATAACAAGCGATACTAAAATAAAAAATCATGAAAATTGTAGCAGTAAGATCTTATTTAAAAAACATGGCTTTAACCAAGCCTTATACCATTGCTTACAATACATTTTCAGATGTTAGTTTGGCATTTTTTGAAGTGGAGTTGGAAAATGGTATAATTGGGTATGGCTCGGGTAGTCCAGCCGAAGATGTGGTTGGGGAAACTACCGAGCAAACTGCTGCTAATTTAAAAACAGATTTTGTTCAAGCCTTTGTTGGGAGAGACATTCGTCAGTTTCAGCAAATAATATTTGAAACCATTCATCAGTTTCCTCATTTACCTGGAACACAGGCAGCAATTGATATTGCGCTACACGATGCTTTTGGAAAATTCATAGGCATTTCAGTAGCAAACTTTTATGGACAAAAAGTAAAATCACTTCCTACTTCTGTAACTATTGGTATTAAAAGTGTAGCCGCCGCTTTGGAAGAAGCTGCAGGATATAAGGCATTGGGCTTTAAAATTTTGAAAGTAAAAACAGGATTAGATGTTGAAGAAGACATTGAAAGAGTGGTTAAATTAAAAGAAAAATTTGGCAATCATTTTAAAATAAGAGTGGATGCCAACCAAGGATATACCATAAGTCATTTGAAAAAATTTATCGAGGCTACTAAGCATCAGGGCTTAGAGTTAATCGAACAACCAATGCCAGTGGGCACAGAAAAAGAACTCTTAGCATTGGATAGGTCAGATAGAAAATTATTAGCTGCCGATGAATCCTTAAAAGATCCACAAGCTGCTTTACAATTGGCCTCAAACGAAAAGCCATTTGGCATTTATAATATCAAATTAATGAAGTGTGGTGGCATTGTGGGTGCATTAGGCATTGCCAATATTGCACAAAATGCAAGCATTGATTTGTTCTGGGGCTGTAATGATGAAAGTATTATTAGTATTACAGCTGCTTTGCATGTAGCTTATGCTTGTCCAAACACAAAATACATTGACCTTGATGGAAGTTTAGATTTGGCAGAGGATTTAGTAAAAGGTGGATTCGAAATTGTAGATGGTCAAATGCAAATTAATAATGCACCTGGGTTTGGATTTAATTTAAATTAGCCAATAATTTTAAATACGAGTATTATTCTTATGGAAACACTGAAACAAAAAATTGGATTACGCTCAGCCACTTTTTTAGTAGTAAGTGTAATTATTGGTTCAGGCGTTTTTAAAAAAATTGCGCCGATGGCGCAGGAATTAGGAAGCCCTTGGTTAATAATTTTATGCTGGATATTAGCCGGCCTTATTAGTTTAGCAGGAGCTTTATCTACTGCCGAAATGGTAAGTATGTTTCCTAATTCTGGCGGAGAGTATTTTTATTTTCAAAAAGTGTATGGCCGATTCTTTTCATTTTTATATGGATGGTCAAGTTTCACCGTTATAAAAACAGCGTCAATATCTGCTTTGGCTTATATTTTTGCTGAATCCTTTAATAGTTTATTCCCCTTGCCAGTAATGGGGTCGGATATTAAATTTTTAGGATTATCACTATTTCAAAATTTATCTATTAAAATATTAGCATCCTTTATTATTATTTTATTAACCTTATTAAACTATCGAGGTGTACACTTTGCAGAAAAATTAAGTAGTGTACTCACTTATGCAATGTTAGCGGGCATTATAGTGTTTGTTGTAATTGGGTTTAGTTCTGAAAAAGGAAGTGTACATAATTTAACTACTACTACCACTGTTGCTAATACTACTGTTCCTCAGGGTTGGTATTTTATCAAAGCGTTATTTATTGCAAGTTTAGGTGCATTTTGGGGATACGAAGGCTGGAATAATATTGCTTATATTGGAGAGGAAGTAAAAAATCCAAAGAAAAATTTACCACTTGCTTTAGGGGTAGGTACTATAATGGTAATGGTGACTTATGTTTTATTAAACGTAATGTTTGTATATATTTTACCGATAAATTTCTTTATTGGATTAAATACAAATAAGATTGCGGCGGTTGAAGTTGCTGGGCATATTAGTGGGAATATTGGAATGATTTTAATTGCTAGTTTAATTTTAGTAACCACCTTTAATTCAACCAATAGCACCATATTGATGTCTGCAAGAATTATGTATGCTATGGCGCGCGATAAAATGTTCTTTAAAAAAGCAGCATCTATTCATCATAAATATAATACTCCAGATTGGTCATTATTTATTCAAGCTATTTGGGCAATAATATTGGTATTTTCTGGCACATTCGATCAATTGACCGATATGTTGGTGTTTGCTTCTTTTTTATTTTATGGAAGCACTGCATTAGGGGTAATATTAATGCGTATTAAACATCCTGAGATTGAGCGTACATATAAAGTAATAGGATATCCTTTTGTACCCATTGTCTTTTGTTTATTCTGTATTTGTTTATTTATAAGTACCATCATTAATCAACCCTATGAAGCAATTTGGGGTTTAAGCTTAATAGCAACGGGCTTGCCTGTTTATTATTGGCTAAATAAAAACGCTAAGTAATAATAAATACTACTTAGCGTTTTTAATTTTTTTCTCTACACTTTTTCTAAAATCCAATTAACTCGTTAAAATAGATTTTGCATATTCCATACACTTTCTAGTTTCTTTTACAGCGTCAGAGCCTGCAGGTATATCATATTCTAATTCAATAGTTGCGGGAATTCCAAATTTTTTCTCTTTCAACAAACTAAGAATTTCTTTTAATGGGGTATTGCCTTGACCCCATGGCATATTGTTGCCACCATTGGTTTTATTTAAACGATCTTTAATGTGCATGCTTGTAATTCTATCATGCTTACTTTGTATTAAAGCAATTAAAGTTTCTTTAGTGTTAGCGCCTCCAGCAGCTATATAGTGACCACAATCCAAGTTCATAGAATTGAATGGAGATTGATCAAGCGCAGCATCCCAAGCGTTATCCGTTGCTTGTGTATGTGCATGATAACCAATATATATGCCATGCTTTTGTCCTAAATCCCCTAATCGTTTTGAATGCTTTAAATCTGTTGGAAGCTCTACTGTCACTGATTTCGCTCCCAATGATTTAGCAGCCTTTAATGCAAATTCAATTTCGCCATCGGTGTTAGTAGGATTTAAAGCGTTAGGCTTAAATGCGTAAATACTTACACCTGCCTTATTATACATTTTTCTGATCTCTACAAATTTATCCATTGAAACTGTTTCTCTCCACTTAGCAAGATCTACTTGATATGCTTTTATTTTTGCTCTTAATTCATCGGTCCATTCTATTTTCATGCCAGGAATCCAAGGAACTGGATTTGTTGGAGCACCCGCATATTCTTCAATGGCATCACCCATTAATTCAATTGCACTAATATTGGAATCAATACAATATTGTAATAATTGTGTTGCGCTACCAGGCATACTACGAAATGAATAAGTAATCGCTCCTACTTGAACACCATTAATAAATGAGTTAGGATTTGTAGCGAAAAAATTACTGGTAGCGTATGCTGATTTTCCAGCCAATAATAATCCAATACTTGCTAAAGAACCTTGATACAAAAATGCACGACGTGAATGCATTGGGTTTGATTTTTTTGAATTTTGCATATCTATAAATTTTATGTTGAACAATCGTTCTTTAAATTTATAAATAATAATTCAACAAACCCCATTTAAATTGAAGAGCGGCAAAGACGAAAAATCTTAATTAGGGTAAGCTAATTGTTTTTCCCTGAACAGGGTAGGTAATATTTAACCCCAAACTATTACCATCCTTAATTTGTTGCTTAATAGTCTCTTCGCAATTAGAGCAAGGTTTAATATGGGTAATATAAATGGTCGTATTTTTTAAATTGCCTTCCGATAAACTGTTTAATTTATTTAATTCCTGCATCAATAATTTGGGAGTAAGATGTCCAAACAATGCTTTGTCAGGCAAACTGTTATCAAAAGAAACTTCAATAAAAATGGCTTTAAGTGTTGCTGCTTTAACCATGGGAGCAACAGCGGTCCATAGCTCAGTAAGTTTGTTAGATTTTTCAACAGTGTCAGCGCCTGTATCACCCAAATACAATAAATAATTATTTGCATTTCGTACTAAAAAAGCGCTGCTCTCATATGGATTTACATGACTTAAAGCGTAGGCAGTTACACTTAATTCAGTATTGGGTATTTGAATTTCTTTCCCAGCCATTAATGGTTGGTAAATATATTTATTTAAAATTGGCTTTTCTCCTTCACTAGCAAAGTTGGCCCAGCTTTTCCAAGTAAAGTAATTGTTTTTCAAAACATCTATTACAGAAGGAAATGCATAAATTGGTTTTGAAATATCATTGGGTGCATTTAATACTAATCCAGCTAAATGATCTAAATGCCCGTGTGAAATAAAATAAGCCTTAATATACTTTTTCTGAATCTCCTCTGCGCTGTTATCTGAAAATGATTTTTTTTCAATGGCTTTTTGAATTCCTGTATAAATGGTACCTGCATCTAATGAAATATAATTAGTTGTTCCATTTGCAGA
>CAIQQR010000032.1 GCA_903874055.1 uncultured Bacteroidota bacterium
AGCCTTATCTGCAATGGAAGACCAAACCAATATGCAGTTAAATCAGATTAAAGAACAAATTGAATTACTTGCAAGGCAAGCTCAGGAAATACGTAAACGAAAAGAATTGAGCTTAATGATATATGAAGCTAAAATTACTTTTAAACCTCAAATAGGGCAAGTATACCACGTGTATGAAAAGACAGATGGGTCACATGTACTTTCATTAGTAGCCCCTTCGGAATGGGGCGGTGGTTCAGGTCCTTTTGCGCAATTTATTGCAACAGTAAAACTATTAGCAGACCACACTTGGGTAGAGTGCTAGTTAACATTTTAATACCCATACTTCGCTAAAATTGTATCTACTCTTTTTTCCACTTCATTGTCTTTTACAACTGGTGGCGCATGATGTTTTTTAATGGTTGCATCAATAATCAATGGACCTTTACAACCCCAATGTTTATTATTGACAAAAGAGTCTACTCCATCAATATCATGAGATGGATTGGCTCTTGTAAAAGCAGCCCATAAAAAATTATTCATATCCGCTGCCATCCAGGCAGCATCTTCGGTCAACACTAAAATAGCAACCCCTAATTTTTCTAATAATTCCGAGCCCAAACCATTCAACAAAGTTTGCAATAACCCAGTACTCATTTTTTGCGCATTTAAAGCAATTACGCCAGGCATGATTAAATGCGCGTCTGCATTTAATTGCTTAATAGCATCTGGAATAGTGGCAGCAAGGGTTCTAATAGCATCGCCATAAGCGGCTAATACTAATTTTGAACCACTATTTAAATTTTCACCAGAATAATCTAAAGTATCAATAGTGGTATTGGTATGAAAATGCAAGTCTCTACTAAAATCCATACGCTCCAACATATAAGTAAAGAACTCCAACTCATTGTGCGTATCTAAAACCGTATTTGATTTTGCATCAGGTGCAGTGATCCACAAAAACTTCGCTAAACTTAATTGGCCTGTTCCTAAAATATGATTAGCAATAGTTAAAATTTCGGCAGGTCTTTTATTGTTTAAATATGGGGTATATCTTTCACTTCCTATGGCAAGTAATAAAGGATGTACTCCTGCGGCATCCACCGCATGTACTTCTTTTAATCCAGGTATTTCATTTGATATTGCAGAACCCGTCATGGAATGAATGAGTTGCCCAAAACTAGTATCTTCTTGAGGTGGTCTTCCTACAACCGTAAATGCCCATATTGCATTTTTTCTTGCATATACTTTGTGCACTTTCATTACAGGAAAATCATGTTGTAAACTATAATAACCTAAGTGATCACCAAATGGACCTTCTGGTTTATTTTCACCAGGGAATACTTCGCCCGTAATCACAAAGTCGGCATCGGTGCTTATACAATAACCATCTACATAAGTATAATTAAACCTTTTACCAGCAAGCACTCCAGCAAAATTCATTTCACTCATCCCTTCAGGCAATGGCATCACTGCAGCTACACTATGTGCAGGCGGACCTCCCACAAACACACTCACTTTTAAAGGCAACCCTTTTTTATTGGCCTTAGTTTGATGCACACCAATTCCTCGATGTAATTGATAATGCAAGCCAATTTCTTTATTTAATTCATAATTATTTCCATCTAACTGAATGCGGTACATTCCTAAATTAGCATTGCCTATTCCTGGCTTATCCGCATCCTCGGTATACACTTGAGGCAAAGTAACAAATGCTCCCCCATCCATGGGCCAATGCTTAATTAAAGGCAGGTCTTTAATATTTATTTCTTCAAATAAAACAGGTTTAGATAATGGCATTCCATTTGGCAATGCATTCACTGCAGCAGGTAGTACAGCTAAAGTTTTTAATGGACTTTTAATAGCAGCAGTTGGATCTATTTTAATATCTATCAATTGCTTTACTTGAGGCAAAGTATTTCTAAAAATAAATTGACTGCGCTCCAAGGTTCCAAAAATATTGGATGCTGCACGGAACTTTGAACCCTTTACTTTTTCATACAAAATAGCAGGTCCTTTTTGTTCAAAAATGCGCAAATGTATCGCTGCCATTTCTAAATTGGGGTCCACTTCCTCCTTAATACGCAATAGTTGCCCATTACGTTCTAAATCCAACAAACAAGCCTCCAAATTAGAATATGCCATGCTAGTATAATTGAGTTGCAAAAATAACTTAAATTCGCTCATGACTCGTTTAAGTGTAAACATAAATAAAATTGCCACCCTAAGAAATAGCCGTGGCGCCGACAACCCTAATTTAGTGCAGGTAGCAAAAGATTGTGAACGTTTTGGCGCAGAAGGTATTACGGTACATCCAAGACCCGATGAAAGACATATTCGTTACCAAGATGTTTATGATTTAACTAAAATAGTAACCACAGAGTTCAACATTGAGGGTAACCCCAAGGAGGATAAATTTGTAAAACTAGTTTTAGACAACAAACCCCATCAAGTTACCTTGGTGCCAGATGCTTTAAATCAATTAACAAGTGATCATGGTTGGGATACAATTAAAGAGCAAGATTATTTGAAAGCGATTATTACCACTTTTAAAAACGCAGGCATTCGTGTTTCTATATTTGTTGATCCTATAGAGGAAATGGTGCGCGCTGCTGCAACCACTGGTACCGATCGTATTGAATTATATACCGAAGCTTATGCACGTGAATTTACAGCAGGTAATAAAGAAAAAGCAGTTGCGCCTTATGTACATGCAGCAAATATTGCGCAAGCATTGGGATTAGGAATTAATGCAGGACATGATTTGGACAGATTCAATTTAGCCTTTTTGGCAAAATCAATTCCTTCAATGGATGAAGTGAGTATTGGACATGCATTAATTGCAGATGCTTTGTATTTAGGATTAGAGAATACGATTCAATTGTATAAAAGAGCACTGGCTATTTAAAAAAAACGCAAACAATTTTAAAGCAAACAATTTTTAAAAGAATATTTATTTCAATAAATTAAACTAATTCCTATGCAAATAAATAAAATGGCTTTCTTTGCTTTTCTTGCCTTTTTATATATGACGCCTGCAAGCGCACAAACTAAATTTGGCCCAACACCAACCAAAGAACAATTAGCATGGCACGATAAGGAGTTTTATTTATTTATGCATTTTGGTCCTAACACTTTTACCGATTTGGAATGGGGACATGGAAGCGAGGATCCGAATGTATTTAATCCAACAGCGATTGATTGTAATCAATGGGCACGTATTGCTAAAGCGGCAGGTGCAAAAGGAATTATTATCACCGCAAAACACCATGACGGATTTTGTTTGTGGCCTAGCAAATACAGCAAGCATACAGTAAGAGAAAGTAAATGGATGAATGGGAAAGGTGATGTTTTAAAAATGTTATCGGAAGCTTGTAAAAAAGAAGGTATTGAAATGGGAGTTTATATATCACCATGGGACAGGAATCACCCAGATTATGGAACTCCTAAATACAATGAAGTGTATATCAATACGATGAAAGAATTGCTTACTGGCTATGGTAAATTTTTCGAGTTGTGGTGGGATGGCGCAAATGGCGAAGGTCCTAATGGTAAAAAACAAGTGTATGATTTTACAAGATTCAAAAATGCTGCTTTAAAGGAGCAACCACAATTAGTTATTTTTAGTGACATTGGTCCGCATGCAAGATGGATAGGAAATGAAAATGGAATTATCAATGAAACCAACTGGAATTTACTAGACACTGCTGGTTTTAAAAGAGGGGAAGGTGCTCCTGCAAATGACACTTTAAATAGAGGCAATTATAACGGCAGAAATTGGATTGGTGCCGAAGCCGATGTATCCATTCGTAAGGGATGGTTTTATCATAAGGAGGAAGATAACACTGTGAAATCAGGGGCTACCCTTTTTGATTTGTATTTAAAATCTGTAGGCCGAGGTGGCAATATGTTATTGAATGTCCCCCCTAATAGAAAGGGATTAATTGATCCATTAGACTCAGCAGCTTTAATGCAATTTAAAAATCTGAGAGACCGTGCATTTAAAGAAAATGTATTGAAGGGTGCTAAAATAATGCGTACCAAGAATAGTGTTGAAATACACATGAATCAAGCGGTTGAATTAAACACCCTTGTATTAAAAGAACAAATTAGTCTTGGTCAGCGTGTCGTAAAATTTGAAGTGAGTGGTGGAAATAATTTGGAGCAATTTCAAAAGATAACAGAGGGAACTACAATAGGACATAAAAGAATATTGAAATTCCCTTCTCAAAAAGTAAAATACCTCCGTATTAAAGTGACCGAGTCCAAAGCAACCCCATTAATTAGCATTGTAGAAGGCTATGAAGTAGTAGGGATATAGCTTTTAGGGCTTTCTGATCTATTTGATTAAGATTATTTATCTTTGTAGTATAATACACTTAAAAATTCTTTTATGGCCAATCCAGCAATTGTAGGAATTATCATGGGAAGCGACAGTGATTTAAATGTAATGCAGGCAGCTGCAGATGTTTTAAACATTTTTAATATTCCATTTGAATTAACAGTTGTGTCGGCACATCGTACGCCAGAAAGAATGATGGACTATGCAAAAACAGCACGCAAAAGAGGCTTAAGAGTGATTATTGCTGGCGCTGGCGGAGCAGCACATTTGCCTGGAATGGTTGCAGCAATTACAAGCTTACCCGTAATTGGCGTTCCTATTAAATCAAGTAACTCTATTGATGGATGGGATTCTGTATTATCTATTTTACAAATGCCAAGTGGTGTTCCAGTGGCAACAGTGGCATTAAACGGCGCGAAGAATGCTGGCTTATTAGCTGCTCAAATTATTGGAAGTTCAGACGCTGCAATTGGCAATGCAATGGAGGATTTTAAATTGAATATGGAAAGCGAAGTATTAGGAAAAGTGGAAACCCTAAAAGGGAAATTCAATAACGAATTTGATAAATAATCTGAATTATTTTTCTGAAATAAGAATGGTGAAACTGTGCTCCATTGTATTTGAATGTTGCATCACGGCTTCCACCCAAGACCATCCATAGTCTCCAACCCACTCTGCCATATTATCTACTCTTTCTTGCAAACTACTTTGTGGAAACAATTCATTTTTTATATGCTGAATGCGTTCAATAGAAACAACTTGTTTCTTTTTTTCTGCTTTCAATATTTTCTTTTCCAACTCCACTAATTTCTTAATGGATTGAACTGACAAATTCATCGTATGATCTCCTAATGTAGCGTCCACTTTAATTGCTTGATTTTGAATTTGTTGATACAATGTCTTCACAGCATCAATTGAATCAGCAAGTGATAAATTATGTTTTGAATTTGCCTTTACATACGCAACCTCCAAATCCAATGAAGGGGAAAATAAGTCAGCGGTTTTAAAACCTAAATCGGCCCATTGCTTAGCAATTTTTTCCTTCATAAAAAGAAAAGAGTTTCTTAACTGCAATACAGGATAGTGCACTCCTACTGCTCCAAACACTTCTTTTAATTCCATCCAATACGCCAACTCCCCTCCTCCACCAATAAAAACGATGCCAGGCAAAATGGTTTCCTGATAAATCCCTCTTAATATTACATTGGGGCTAAATCGTTCTGGGTGTGCATGTAGTTCTGCAATAATTTCTTCCTGGGTAAAATTAAAATCCGTATCAACTACACTATACAATCCATTATTTAATTCAATACGCGCGCGCGTATTGTCTTTTAAATAAAATAAATTTATGGCACGCCCTTCTGTTTGCACATGATATTGCTTTCTCAATTTTTCAATAGTGGGCTGCAATACTTTATTTGAAAATTGAGTAGTCAATTCTTTTTCCATCACAGATACAAAACAGGATTTCAATTTTGCATCATCCGGCTGAATAACTACTAGCCCATATTGACCAAAATAACTATGTACAAAACTCAAAGTAGCTTCATTAATGGTTACCCCTTTTTTATAGGCATCCCCCAATGCAGCCAAAGCCTCTTTCCCTTCAGGCTTTACCGCCCAATAGCCTTCAATATTTTTTAATAAATTCACCAAAGCATCATCCACTTTCATTCTTCCAATGGCGCCTGTTTGTTTGGTCTCCCATTGTAATTTATCTCCCCCTAAATAAAAACTACCTACTTCATCAATATCTGCATCTTCTGATCCCATGTAATAAACAGGCACATAATTATTTTCGGGGAAACGCTTTTTTAAATCAGCAGCCAATTGAATAGCATGTATAATTTTATAAAAAAAGTAGAGTGGCCCTGTAAAAATATTAGGCTGATGAGCAGTTGTTACAACAAAAGTGTTGTCTTGCAAAAGCAATGCAATATTTTGATCCACTAAGGGACTGGAGGGTAAATGAGCGTATTGCTCTTTTAAAACATCCACTAATAAAGTCCTATTTATGGGGAAATTTTTACGTGCATTGATGGCTTTTTGAACTCCTTCAAAATTAGCAGCATAGGCCACAAATTCCGAAGCCGTTCCTTTAGCATCTAAATAATCCCTTACCAATTGTGAAAACAATCCAGTAGTTTGATAAGGTATTTTTGTAGCGTTAAATTTCATATAAAAGGCCTAATGCAGATTAGGCTGCAAATTAAGATAAAATTGATACATTTGGTAGCTGATTACTTAATGCTTGAACTTAAATTTGAACTATGGAAACTTATGGTAAAATTCTCATCATTGCGATGCCCCTTTTTTTGTTATTAGTGATATTTGAAAAGTGGTATGGATGGAAAAAAGGCTTTGACACGGTAAGAACGGTTGATATGGTTTCGAGCCTTGGTTCGGGGGTGACCAATTCCACTAAAGATGTGCTTGGTTTAAGTATTGCAATAATCACTTATGGCTGGTTGGTCAATCATTTAGCCATAACCCATATTCAAGCCACCTGGTTGGTATATGTTATTGCTTTTTTGGCATTGGACTTTGCAGGGTACTGGACACATCGATTAGCACATAGTGTAAACTTTTTCTGGAATAATCATGTGGTACATCACAGTAGTGAAGAATTTAATTTAGCATGTGCTTTAAGACAAAGCATTTCCGTTTTTGTACGGATTTATGCGGTCTTATTAATTCCAGCAGCATTATTAGGTGTACCCGAAAAAGTAATTGCAGTGGTTGGTCCATTGCACTTGTTTGCACAATTTTGGTACCATACAAGACATATTAATAGAATGGGTTTTCTCGAAAATATCATTGTAACACCTGCCCATCACCGCGTTCACCATGCCATTAATCCTGAATATTTAGATAAGAATTATGGCCAAATATTTATTTTTTGGGATCGCATGTTTGGGACTTTTCAAGAAGAGCAAGCAACTATTCCAGCAGTGTATGGGGTTACAAGACCCGTTAGAACATGGAATCCTATTAAAATTAATTTCATGCACCTGTGGTTACTAATTAAAGACGCATGGCATACTAAAAATTGGAAAGATAAACTACGCATTTGGTTTATGCCATTAGGCTGGAGACCATCAGATGTGATTGAAAAATATCCGGTGTATAAAATTGAAGACGTGTATCATTTTGAAAAGTACGATACACCTGCTAGCAAAGGATTCCAGGCCTATTTATGGGCTCAGCTAATATGCGTATTGCTTTTAGTAAGTTATATGTTTGCTAATGTTGCTATGTTAAAACAACTAGGTATTGAGCAACTTTTTATCTATGGTGCATTTATATTTTTACAAGTATATGCCCTTACAGAATTCATGGATCAAACTAAATATGCATGGGTATTAGAAACAATCAAAAATATTGCCTGCATAACTTTGATTATAAAAAATGGCGAGTGGTTTGGGTCCAATACAATTTCAACAGCAATAGCTCCTGTTTTGATTGCCTATTTTTTAATTAGTACGATTGCAGTTTATTTGTTTTCAAAAAATGTAAAGCAAAATAAAAGTGAAGTGACCATGGTTTAGTATATAAACATCATTTACTAAACTAACTCGCCCTCTAAGTCGTAGTCATATGCTTTAGTAATTTTAACCATCACCATATCCCCCGATTTTAATCGCTTATTGGTGTTAATCACTACTTCATTGTCAACTTCAACACTATCAAATTGAGTTCGGCCTAACCAACGACCGGCTTCTTTTTTGTCAATGATTACTTTTAAAACTTGCCCTTCCTTGGCTTGATTAATGGCCAAGCTAATTTCCTGTTGTACTTCCATAATTTCTTCGGCACGTCTTTGCTTTTCTTCAGCAGGGACATCGTCTACTAAATCATACGCACTTGTATTTTCTTCATGGCTGTAAGTGAAAATACCTACACGATCAAATTTATGTAATTGTAAAAACTCTTTTAACTCTTCTACATCTTCCAATGATTCGCCAGGGAACCCAGTAATCAAAGTAGTTCTAATCGCAATGCCTGGCACACGTTTTCTAATTTCCATGATTAACTCGGTCATTTCCTCACGCGTAATATTACGACGCATGGCTTTAAGCATATTATTGCTAGCATGTTGCAATGGAATATCAATGTATTTACAAATATTATCACGCTCACGCATGGTATCTAAAACCTCCAAAGGAAACTTACTTGGATAAGCATAGTGTAAACGTATCCATTCCAAACCTTCCACATCGGCCAAGGCATTTAATAATTGTGGTAATGCACGCTCCTTATAAATGTCCAATCCGTAATAAGTTAACTCCTGTGCAATAAGCATTACTTCCTTCACTCCTTTCTTCACCAAGCCCTTTGCTTCCTCTACTAATTGCTCAATGGTTTTACTAACGTGTTGACCACGCATTAAAGGAATGGCACAAAAGGCACAGGTACGATTACAACCTTCGCTAATTTTTAAATAAGCATAATGTTGTGGGGTACTCAATAAACGCTCCCCTAATAATTCTGCTTTATAATCTGCATTTAATTGATTTAACATTAAAGGCAATTCCATAGTTCCAAACCAGGCATCTACTTCCGGAATTTCAGCGGCTAAATCGCCACGGTATCTTTCACTCAAACATCCCGTCACATATACTTTATCTAATTTACCTTTTTGTTTTAAAGCCACCTGATCCAAAATGGTATTTACACTTTCCTCTTTTGCTTTGTCAATAAAACCACAGGTATTCACTACAACAATATTATGATCTAGTTTTTTATTTTCATGCACTACATCAATATCATTAGCAGCCAATTGACCACTTAACATTTCACTATCCACTAAGTTTTTGCTACAACCTAAGGTGATGATATTTACTTTGTTTTGTTTTAAAGTTTTTGACTTCATAGTCTTTGCTTATTTGTTTACTTCATTGGTAAAATGAAAAGTAATGTCGGGGTTATTGGTAATTTCTGTATTTAAGAACCATTCACTTTGTGCTAAATAAACTGGCGATCCATCCTTGTCCTCGGCTGCATTTTGTTGTTTGAATCGCAAAAAGTCGTTTAACTTATTTTTATCTGTAGCCGTTAACCAACAAGCTTTGTAAAACGGAAGTGTTCTAAATTCACAAGCCGCACCATACTCTTGCAACAAACGGTATTGTATTACTTCAAATTGCAAATCACCTACGCAACCAATAATTTTTTTATTGCCACCAAACTGTGTAAACAACTGCGCAACACCTTCATCCGTTAATTGTTGAATTCCTTTTTCCAATTGTTTTGTTTTCATTGGATCCTTGTTCACCAATTCCTTGAATATCTCGGGAGAGAAAGTTGGTATCCCTGTGAAATAAAACTTTTCTCCTTCGGTAAGTGTATCCCCTATTTTAAAATTACCAGTATCAAACAAACCCACTACATCACCAGGATAGGCATCCTCCACAATATCCTTACTGCGCGCCAAAAAAGTATAAGGGTTTGTAAAACGAACATCCTTTTCTAAACGAACATGTTTGTAATAAGTATTACGTTCAAACTTACCGCTACACACGCGCATAAAAGCAATACGATCACGGTGCTTAGGATCCAAGTTGGCATGTATTTTAAAAATAAATCCACTAAACTTATCTTCACCCGCTTGCACTTTCCTAACACTTGTATCACGATCGCGGGGAGTGGGTGCAATTTGAATAAAGGTGTCTAGCATTTCTTGTACCCCAAAATTATTTACTGCCGAACCAAAAAATACCGGCGCAATTTTACCTTCTAGGTAGTCCGACGGATTGAGTGCACCATATACCCCGTCAATTAATTCCACATCCTCTCTTAATAAATCGGCATCTCGGTCCCCTACTTTTTGCTGCAATACAGGACTTGATAAATTTTCAATTGCTACTACATCCTCATCGTCGGCTTTTGTGCTTGCAGTAAATAAACGAAGGCTTTTATCATGCAAATTATATACCCCTTTAAATTCCTTACCACTATTAATGGGCCAGGTCATGGGGTGTAAGGAAATTTTTAATTCCGCCTCTATTTCTTCTAATAAGTCAAATCTATTTTTACCATCTCGGTCCATTTTATTAATGAACACAATTACGGGTGTGGCTCGCATGCTACATACTTCCATTAAACGACGCGTTTGTGGTTCAACCCCATTCACACTATCAATTACTAAAATAACACTATCCACCGCTGTTAATGTTCTGTAAGTATCTTCCGCAAAATCCTTGTGGCCTGGCGTATCCAATAAATTAATCAAATTGCCCTTGTACTCAAATGACATTACCGATGTTGCCACCGAGATACCTCTTTGACGTTCTATCTCCATGAAATCCGAAGTAGCGTGCTTTTTAATCTTGTTGCTTTTTACTGCACCGGCTGTTTGAATGGCACCACCAAATAACAATAATTTCTCTGTCAAAGTAGTTTTACCAGCATCCGGATGAGAGATGATGGCAAAAGTTTTGCGCCTATTAATTTCTTTCTCGTACTTCATTTATTTGAATTCGTCTTTATTAAAAATGGCCCGCATTCAAAATAATTTGAATAACGAGCCATCGTATATTTTAGCAAGCTAGTTAGATATCAATTGCTTCGCCATAAGCTGCAGCAACTGCTTCTTTTAAGCCTTCACTCATTGTTGGATGTGGATGTATTGCATTTAAAATTTCATGCGCAGTAGTTTCCAATTTACGAGCAACAACTGCTTCTGCAATCATTTCAGTAACATTCATGCCAA
The DNA here is from genome assembly GCA_903874055.1 of uncultured Bacteroidota bacterium. Taxonomy (GTDB): domain Bacteria; phylum Bacteroidota; class Bacteroidia; order Chitinophagales; family Chitinophagaceae; genus Sediminibacterium. The sequence continues at coordinate 11,034 of CAIQQR010000032.1, forward strand.
TCATATGACATCCTAAGAATTCACCATACTTAGCATCAAATATTACTTTCACAAAACCTTCTGTTGCACCCGCAGCAGATGCTTTACCTGATGCTACAAATGGGAACTTGCCTACTTTAATTTCGTAACCAGCTTCCTTAGCTGCTTTCTCAGTATATCCTACACTTGAAATTTCTGGAGTGCAATAAGTACAACCAGGAATATTATTGTAGTCGATACCCTCAGGTAAATGCGCATTTTTCTTTTCTAAATAAGCCATATGTTCTGCAGCATTAATACCTTCTTTTGCAGCAACGTGTGCTAAAGCTTGGCCAGGACTACAGTCTCCAATTGCATAAATACCTGCAATACTTGTTTGTTGGTATTTGTCAACTGTTATACGACCTTTATCTGTTTTAATACCATTAGATTCTAAACCTAAGTTTTCGATATTAGCAACAACACCTACTGCACTCAACACTACATCCGCTTCTAATGTAACATAAGAACCGTCTTGTAATTTCACTTTTGCTTTCACACCAGCACCAGTGGTATCTAATGATTCTACTGAAGCATTGGTCATGATTTCAATCCCTTGCTTCTTGTATTGCTTTTCTAATTCTTTAGAAATATCCTCGTCTTCAACTGGAACAATTCTTGGCAAAAATTCTACGATGGTTACTTTAGTTCCCATACTGTTGTACACATATGCAAACTCAACACCTATTGCACCACTACCTACAATAATCATGCTCTTTGGCTGTTGTTGCATTACCATTGCTTCACGATAACCTAATACTTTTTTACCATCCTGTGGTAAATTTGGTAATTCTCTTGAACGTCCACCCGTTGCAATCACAATATATTTTGTGTCTACAACTTGCGTTGCGCCATCAGCAGCTTTTACTTCTACTTTACCTCTTGATAAAACTTTACCATACCCCATGATCACGTCAATCTTATTTTTCTTCATTAAGAATTGAACGCCCTTGCTCATTTTATCAGCTACGCCACGACTTCGAGAAATTACTTTTCCAAAATCATGAGCCACTCCTGTTGCAGTTACTCCATAATCAGCACTATGTTTTAAGTACTCATAAACCTGAGCACTTTTTAATAAAGCTTTAGTCGGGATACATCCCCAGTTTAAACAAACCCCACCTAAACTTTCCTTTTCTACAATTGCTACTTTTAAACCTAATTGTGAAGCTCGGATAGCCGCAGGATAACCACCAGGACCACTACCTATTACGATAACGTCGTATGCCATTTTGTGTGTGTTTTTGTGTAAATGAATGAGGGTGCAAAAATACCCAAAAAAAAGGGACTATTCAAAGAAAACTCGCACCATCTGAAAAAACCATTTATTGTCGTTAGGGCGCTGCTTATTTATCTGATTTTCATCGAATTTGCTCAATCCAAATAGCCCAGCCATATTACCCCCTCTCACCGAGAGCTCTAAATACCCAGCTGAATTAAACCAAGCCAATTTATCCGAGATAGTCACTGCCCCATAATTTCGGCTAATTTCCCCAATGGTTTCATTACGGGTAAACATGATTTTAAAGGGTCTACCCTTAGCATGCATTTCAAATTCTTCCTGCCTAATATTCACCACCACATTCTCAAATTGATCAATAAATATAATTTGACCTTCCATCCAATTAGGATCAAACTTAGGCTGTGTTGGATAAATTTCAAGTATCTCCAAGGCAGGTTCACCCGCTTCGGTAAGGTCGCCAGATGCTAAATAGTAAGCAACTGACTCAACAATGCGTTCCGTAATTTGAATAAAAGTACTAGCTCCTTTAATATCAATTTTTACAATATTTTTTGGCTTCAAACCTAGCATCATTGTTAAAAAACCATTGTCAGGCACCACAAATAAATGCCCATTGTATTGCGCAAATAATACGTGCTCCTGTGGATATTGAAAAAAGTTAACCATCACAACGTGCACTGTTCCTGCAGGATAATGCTTTGCTGCATTGTTGAAAATGTATGCACCTTGCAAATAATTTTTACTTGAAAGTTGATGTGTAATATCAGCGATAGCACATCCTGGAATAATCGACAAAATTTGGCCCTTTATTGCACCAATGATAAAATCCTCTTGGCCTATGTCAGATGTTAAAGTTATAACGGGCATATCCAATTAGTAACGAATTAATTGCGTATTTATTTTATCAGTTGGCCATTCTTAAAAAAGAATTGATATGCCAATTTATCGGCCCAAGCAGGAAAGTACTTGTTCATGAACACTGTACGCTTTCCAGTAAAGGTTAAAACTAATGTACGCTTGCGTTTAGCAATGGCATGAATGATATGACCAGCACATTCCTCCGAGCTCATCATAGCCCCTTCATCCATGGGTGATTCTCCCTGCGCCTTAGCATCCTTATTTAATGCTGCATTACGAATATTTGAACTTGTAAATCCTGGGCAAACCCACATCACATGCGTTCCAGAACCATATAATTCAGTTCTTAACGCTTCCAACCAACCATTTAAAGCATATTTAGAAGCAGAATATCCGCTACGTCCAGGCAATCCTCTGTATCCGGCAATACTCGACACTCCAACAATAACCCCATTTGACTTTTGAATCGCTGACAATGCCGCTTTTGTTGTATAGACCGTTCCCCAAAAATTAATATCCATTACATTTTTAAGTGTCTCAATGGAAACCTCTGTAACCAGCGCACGCATGGAAATTCCAGCATTATTAATTAAAATATCAATACCTCCCCACTTTTCCTCAACGGCTTTAATAAAAACTTCATCTTGCTCCTGATTTGTTACATCCAATTGAATCGTAAACAAGTCCTGGCTTGGGTATTGGCTTTTTAATAGGGCTAATTTTTCAGCATTTCGACCACAGGTAGCCACTTTAGCACCTAATGTCAAAAACTGTCCCACAAGTGCTTTTCCAATACCATCAGAACCGCCTGTAATTATAACAATTTTATCCCTGAAATTAGCCATAGCAATGATTTTACACAAAAGTACTTCTAAATTGAAGATGAATCACTTAGAAGCATTTTAAGAAGTTGAAAATAAAAGTAGTTATTTATTTGGATAGTTTTATTTTATGCTTATTTTTGCACTCCTCAAAAGGGAAAACGGTCAGATTCCGTAGCTCAGTTGGTAGAGCAATACACTTTTAATGTATGGGCCCTGGGTTCGAGTCCCAGCGGGATCACAAAGCTCCGACGCAAGTCGGGGCTTTTTTTATGCGAAGCCGCGAAACAAGCTTGCTTGATTGAGCGGATGAGCATGAAAAAAGCAAAAGCAACACGAAGTGTTGCTTTAAGGAGCTTTGGGTTAGATCAATGCGGAAGGGAAGTCGGCGTAACGAAGTGAAGCCGACAATCCCAATTTGAAATTTGAAAAAATTAGGAAAGTTGGACGAGCAAAGCGAGAACGACAATCCCAATTTGAAATTTGAAAAAATTAGGGAAGTTGGACGAGCAAAGCGAGAAC
>CAIQQR010000033.1 GCA_903874055.1 uncultured Bacteroidota bacterium
ACCTAACGGATATTGCTTATCAAAATCATTTAAGTCGTTTAAAATATACCGACGAAAATTTAGCAACAGGTCGTATGGGAGTGTATAATATGGGCCGTAACTTTAGTGTAAAGTTGAATTTGCCGTTGGTCTTTGATTAAACTTCACTAATTGTACTTAAAACATCATCCACTTGATTTAATAAAATGAGCGTCTCCGGGTCTATCCAATTTAAAATATCTACCCTGCTAATATTTGGAGGTAAATTTTTAAATATCTGAATCATTAAAATATTTTACTAGTACTTTATCAATTTCGTTTCTTAATACAACTTCGAAAATTCCAAGGATTGGATGAAAGGATCTAGATATCTTAATATTTTACTTATAAAGACTTACGCATAAATCTTCGTCAAGTTGCATAGCAAATAGATATCTGTCTATTCTTGATTCAGATAAATATTTTTTAAATATTTTATACTCGTTCATTTATTTCTAAAATTTAATTATACCTTTACAAGGTGATACTTGGTAAAGCCTCTTATTATTTTTTAATAACGTAACCAAGTGAAAGAATTTAGTCCAGCTTTTGAGCTGGACTTTTTTTATTTCTACAATTTAAGCACACCTTTTAATTAAAATCAGAAAATTAGAATTAAGCCTACTTGTTTATTTTTAGTAACTTGTAAATATTATGTAAATACATTTTCAAAACTTATAATTTATGCATAAAAGAATTTTATTAGCTTTCACAAGCTTTTTGTGTTTAAGTGTTTTAGCGCAAAACAAAAACGTGCAAACAAATACTACAGAAAGAAAAACATTGAATAAGGAGGAACAACAAATACTTGTCTACATTGATGCGAATATGCCAAGAGCAATTGCGTTGTTAAAAGAATCGGTGAATATTAATAGTGGTACTTTAAATATAGAGGGTGTAAAAAAAGTAGGCGCTTTGTTTGCAAAAGAATTTGAAGCGGCGGGATTGCAAACACATTGGGTAGCCATGCCCGATTCCATTAAGCGTGCAGGGCATTTGGTCGCGATGACGCCAATCGCAGCAGCGGAAGCAAATGTTGGAACGAGCGCAGCGGAAAAACACAAGGGTAAAAAACTATTTTTAATTGGACACTTGGACACGGTGTTTGAACCGGATATGCCAGCCAATCCGTTTACCATGTTAAATGACAGCACAGCAACAGGACAGGGTGCGAATGATATGAAGGGAGGAGATGTAATTGTGTTGATTGCTTTACAGGCAATGCAGGCGCAGGGTTTATTAAATGATGCGGCCATTACTGCCTATTTTACCGGAGATGAAGAAAATGCAGGATATCCAAGAGCAGTGAGTAGAGGAGATTTTATAGAGACCGCTAAAAAATCACAAATTGCTTTGGCTTTTGAGGGAGCCAATGGATTAAACTCGGTGGCCACTGCACGCAGGGGTGCAAGCGGATGGCAGTTAAATGTAACTGCAAAAACAGGACATAGTAGTGGCGTTTTTACTCAAAATGCAGGATACGGAGCCATTTATGAAGCCGCGCGCATTGTAAATGAGTTTAGGGTTCAATTGAGCCAGGAAAAATACCTCACTTTTAACCCAGGGGTATTTATTGGAGGGTCCGATATGCAATATGATGCAGCAAAGGCAACGGGCACGGCTATTGGCAAAACCAATATCATTTCACCAAGTACAGTGGTTAATGGAGACCTGCGCTTTTTAACGGAACCCCAAAAATTGGCAGCGCGTAAAACCATGCAAAATATTGTAAATCAAAGTCTTGCAGGCACAAAAGCAACTATTCGCTTTCAGGATGGCATCCCAAGTATGGCCCCAACAAAAGGCAATGAGCAGGTGATGGAAGTGATAAGCAATGTGACTCAAAGTATGGGATTGGGTGTAACCACTGCGGGTGATCCTGGTTCTCGTGGAGCTGGTGATATCAGTGATGTAGCAGAATATATGGACTGTATAGACGGGTTAGGCGCTTCAGGACGTGGTGCGCATGCACCAGGAGAAACAATCAATCTAAAAGAATTTCCCGTTTTAATTAAGCGTGCAGCCTTGACCAT
>CAIQQR010000034.1 GCA_903874055.1 uncultured Bacteroidota bacterium
AGCAGCTGCAAAACTATACACTGCGGTACCATCTGGTCGTTTAGCTGCTTTTAATTTTTCGGTTAAGGAACTATTATCGGATGCTTCCACACTATATAATGTAGCCATGGTTCCTACAAACACTTCACGCGCTGCAAAGGAAGTAACAATGGCAATTCCCATCTTCCAATCAAAACCTAAAGGTGCTATTACGGGCTCAATAGTTTTACCTAATAAACCTGCGTAAGAGTTTTCTAATTTATGGGTGTGGTATTCTTTTTCTAATTGCGCTTTATTATTTGGAGCGGCTGCTACTTGTTCATTATGCGTTTGTTCCACTTTTTTCATTTTTTCACTTGGGCCGTAGCTGCTTAAAAACCACAATAGTAAACTTATAATCATGATTACTTTTCCCGCATCGGTGACAAATATTTTTGCTTTTTGCACCATAGTTAATCCCACATTTTTCCAACGCGGTGCTCTATATACGGGTAACTCTAAAATGAAATAACTTTTCTCTTTAATACGCACAAACCATTTTAGAACCATACTCGCTAACAAAGCCATTACAATTCCTAATAGGTATAATCCCATCATCACTAAACCTTGTAAACTTAAAAATCCAAAGTATATTTTTTTATCAATCACTAAGGAAATCAAAATTGTATACACAGGAAGTCTGGCACTACAACTCATAAATGGAGTGACCATTATAGTAAGCAATCTTTCTTTTTTATTTTCAATATTCCTAGCACTCATTATGGCAGGAACCGCACATGCAAATCCACTTATCATGGGCATTACACTCTTTCCATTTAATCCTACTTTACGCATGAGCTTGTCACTTAAAAAACTAATACGTGCCATATAACCTGTATCTTCTAATAAAGTGATAAGTCCAAATAAAATCATTATTTGAGGAATGAAAACAAAAATTCCTCCTAGTCCTGCAATAATTCCATTCACTAATAGGTCCTCCCACCAAGCGTTTGGTAGGATTTTATTTAAGTAAGTTGTTAAATTAGTGAATATCCATTCAATACCATCCATTGGATACCTTGCCATCCAAAACACAGATTGAAATAAAATAAATAACACGGCAAATAAAATGGCGTAGCCACCCACTCGGTGTAAAAAAATATTATCTAATTTATCGGTTCTTTTTTTCTTAGCAGTAGGGTCAGGTTCGGAAACTCGGCGCCTCATAATTTCTTGAATATGACTATAGCGTTGTAATATTTCCTTTGCCTGCGTTTTTGTATGATTAAATTGATTGTCAATTTCAATTTGCTCAATTTTTTTTTGCATCTCTTCCTCCAATGGAAAGGCTTTGTGATGCATTAAATAATGTAATGCAGCATAATCACTTGTAGTAGGGAATAAATTTTTAAATGCATCAATTGCCGCTGGCGCCAAATTTTTATTATCAATAAAACTTTCCTGATTTTTAGATCTTGGAGTTTCGATGATTCCAATTAAAGCATTTTTTAATTCGGACAATCCTTTGCTTTTTCTGGCATCTACAGCAACAACAGGAATGCCTAAGTCGTTTTGTAATCCTTCAATATCAATTTTAATTCCTTTTTTAGCAGCCAAGTCATTCATAGTAAGGGCTAAAACCACTGGCTTTTTTAAATCAATAATTTGACTACAAAAAAGCAGATTCCTTTTTAAATTACTAGCATCGGCAACCAATAAAATTACATCGGTATGCATATCTAAATCAACCCCCATCAAAACTTTATAGGCCACCCATTCATCTTCTCTTTTTGGATAAAAACTATAGGTGCCTGGTAAATCAATTAAGGTAGAAGGGTGTCCTCCCAATGCTAAATCACCTGTTTTTTTATCAACCGTCACTCCTGGGAAATTGCCTACTTTTTGATTTAAACCGGTCAATGCATTAAAAAGCGAACTTTTTCCGCAGTTGGGATTTCCCACTAATGCAATATGAATACCAGCTTTGAGCATTTAACAAAGCTAACTTTTAAGATCGGCGTTGGTTTACGAAATTAGAAATTGACCTAAATGACTAATATTACTGACATAAGTCACGTATTTACTATCTCCTTTACTTATTTTTGCTCCATTAAATAGTTAAAATGCGTAAAGTAGTTGTTTTAGGATTGTTGTTATCTCCACTAAGTTTATTGGCTCAAAAATTAACCAAGGCAGACAGGGTCCTTATTCAAAATTTAAAAGGGCATATTCAGTTTTTAGCAAGCGATGAATTAGAAGGACGTCGCGCTGGAGATATTGGCGAACAAAAAGCCGTAGATTATATCATTGGGCAATATAAAAATTTACCAATTCAACCTTTGGGAGACAATGGATTTATCCAAAGCTTCCCCATAGATGAGGGCAAAAAATTTGCAACAACATCTTTCATTAAAATCAATAATCAAAATGCTATTATTGATACCGATTTCATTGCATTATCCAATAGTGGCATTGCAAAATTTACATCAAAGGCTTCCATTAATTTAAATGAAGCTAAGCAGGTTTGGTTTAAAGATGTGCATGAAGTATTAGAGGAAAACACAAGCAATCCTCATTTTGATATCAATGAATGGCTTATTAATACTACTACAACATTAAAGAACAAAGGAGCTGTCGCCTTATTTTTACATAATAGTGGGACGTTGGTTGATAATATTCAGTATAATAAATATGATACCGCCAAAGCATTAGCCATTCCTGTTGTATATTTTACAAAACAAGGCTATGATAAATTTTTTAATGATGAATCAGGCACCTATCAAATTGAAGGTGATATTTTATTTGAGCATCCTAAGCGAACTGCACATAATGTGGTTGGGTTGATAGATAATCATGCAACCAATACCATAATTTTAGGTGCTCATTTGGATCATTTAGGTTACAATCAGGACAAACACGGGTTGGATTTAAATAACAATATTCATAATGGTGCTGACGATAATGCGAGTGGAACTGCTGCATTAATTGAATTAGCAAAATCATTAATCAAAAAGGCGCCAAAAAATAATAACTATTTAATTATTCATTTTTCGGGCGAGGAATTAGGATTGTTGGGAAGTAAATATTGGTTGGATCATCCCACATATAACGGCAATTTTAATTACATGATTAATATGGATATGGTAGGCAGGTATGATACTGCGCGCAAATTAACCATTGGTGGATTTGGAACTTCAAGTAAGTGGGCCGAAATTTTAGCAAAAACCCCAACTCCTTTATTAACGCATTATGATAGTGCTGGAACGGGTCCTAGTGATCATGCAAGTTTTTATCGCAAGGATATGCCGGTGTTGTTTATGTTTACCGGAAGTCATTCGGATTACCATAAAGCAACGGATGATTGGGATAAAGTGAATTACGAAGGG
>CAIQQR010000035.1 GCA_903874055.1 uncultured Bacteroidota bacterium
TTATTTAGTTCCATTTTTTTTCTTTTACTCCTATAATTAAATAGCCATTTATAAAAATACAACCTATTACTCGCCTAACCTTAAGACGAATGTTTGTTAGAGTTAGAACTATTTATTAGATGATGGTAGATTTATGTAAGCGCTCATGGATAGGATGTGTTTCTCCTTTTGCATGACGTTCAATAAATTCACTAATCAAATCCCCAATAGCAGTAGTGGTATAACTATTCATTGGATCAATATCCTTGGTTACAAAACCACTATTTAAACACCATGCAACTGCTTCTCTTACTATGCTAGCCTCCTGTGTTAATCCAAAATGCTCTAACATCATTGCAGATGATAAAATAGATCCTAATGGATTGGCAATGTCTTTTCCCTTTGCTTGTGGATAAGATCCATGAATGGGTTCAAATAAAGCAACTGTATTTCCAACAGATGCAGATGGTAATAATCCTAATGAACCTGCTAACACCGATGCTTCGTCACTAATAATATCTCCAAACAAATTCTCAGTTAATACCACATCAAATTGTGCTGGATTTAAAATGATTTGCATGGCTGCATTGTCCACAAATAAATAATCAACCGTTACATCACTATATTCTTTTGCTATTGCCTGTACTACTTTTCTCCAAAGTCTTGAAGTTTCTAATACATTGGCTTTATCTACTAATGTTAATTTTTTTCTTCTTATTTGCGCATGCTTAAATGCCAAATGTGCAATACGCTCAATCTCTGCAACTGAGTAAGAGCAATCATCTCTTGCTACGGTTCCATCCTCACTTACACTTTTTGCACCAAAATAAATTCCACCTGTTAGCTCTCTATATATTACAAAGTCCACATTTTCTAAAAACTTTGGTTTTAAAGGTGTTAAATGTTGTAAGGCAGCATAAGTAGTTACAGGACGAATGTTTGCAAACAATTGTAATTCCTTTCTTAGTTTTAGCAAACCTTGTTCGGGTCTTACTTTTGCCGTTGGATCATTATCATATTTTGGATCTCCAATGGCACCAAATAAAATAGCATCACTCGCTAAACAAATTTTAATGGTTTCATCTGGTAATGGATTTCCAGTTTCATCAATGGCACATGCACCCATTAAAGCATTTTCATAACTAAATTCATGATTGTAATACTTTGCAATCGTGTTTAATACTTTAATAGATTGTTGTGTAACCTCGGGTCCAATTCCGTCTCCTAATATGACTGCTATTTTCTTTTGCATAAAATTATCTTTTTTCGTAAGCTTCTATTTCTGGTTTCATGTTTAACAAATAATCAATATCATCATATCCATTTAACATGCATGTTTTTTTATAAGAGTTGATATCAAATTTTTCTTGTGCACCTGTTGCATCAATGGTAATAGTTTGTGCTTCCAAGTCCACAGTTAAAGTATCATTAGCGCCTTGTGCAAATATTTGTTGCAAAAAAGCGTCTGAAACGGTTACAGGCAATACCCCATTGTTTAAAGCATTGTTTTTAAAGATGTCTGCAAAAAAACTAGACACTACTACTTTAAAACCATAGTCTTGAATACTCCAAGCAGCATGCTCGCGTGATGATCCACATCCAAAATTTTTAGCTGCTACTAAAATTGCACCACTGTATTGTTTTTGGTTTAATACAAAATCTGGTTTTGGTTTTGTTTCATCATCATTTTCGTATCTCCAATCTCTAAATAAATTTTTTCCAAAACCATCCTTAGTAGTCGCTTTTAAAAAACGCGCAGGTATAATTTGATCCGTGTCTACGTTTTCGATACGTAGCGGAATAAATTTGCTTGTTATTTTTTGTAATGATTGCATATCCTTAATTTAAAATATCTCTGATGTCTGTGATTTTTCCAGTTAACAAAGCTGCTGCTGCAGTTAATGGGCTTGCGAGTAATGTTCTTGCACCAGCACCTTGGCGTCCTTCAAAATTTCTGTTGCTGGTACTAATACAATATTCACCTGCTGGAATTTTATCTTCATTCATTCCTAAACATGCACTACATCCTGCTTGTCTAATTTCAACACCTGCGTCGGCAAAAATTTTATCCAAACCTTCGGCTTTAATTTGTTTAGCCACTTCCTGAGATCCCGGAACAATTAATGTTTTAATATTTGGGTCTTTTTGTTTTCCTTTTATAATGCTAGCTACTAACCGAAAATCCTCAATTCTAGAATTGGTGCAAGAACCAATAAATACATTTTGTACCGGCATGCCTAATAAACTTTGTCCTGCAGTAAGTCCCATATACGCTAATGCTTTCTCATAGTTTTGTTTTTCAGTCGCATCGGAAAAACTTTCAATAGTTGGAAGCGTACCTCTTACACTCAATCCCATACCAGGATTGGTTCCGTAAGTAATCATAGGATCAATGTCTTCGGCTTTGATATTTATTTCAACATCAAACTTGGCATCTGCATCGGTGAATAGTTCTTTCCACTCCGCTAATTTTTTATCCCAGTCTGCGCCTTGTGGCGCAAATAAACGTCCTTTGATATAATCGAATGTAGTTTGGTCGGGAGCAATCATTCCACCACGTGCACCCATTTCAATACTCATATTGCAAATGGTCATACGCGCTTCCATACTTAATGCACGTATAGCCGATCCTGCATACTCAACAAAATAGCCGGTTGCACCACTTGCAGAAATTTGTGCAATGATATATAAAATAATATCTTTTGATACTACGCCATTTTTAAGTTCGCCATCAATATTAATGCGCATTACTTTTGGCTTGCTTTGCATAATACATTGTGAAGCAAAAACCATTTCCACTTCACTAGTACCAATACCAAATGCAATACTTCCAAAAGCACCATGTGTGGATGTGTGACTGTCTCCACAAACAATGGTCATGCCTGGTTGTGTGATACCTAGTTCGGGTCCAATGACGTGTACAATACCTTGGTACTTGTGACCTAGGCCATACAATTCAACACCATGTTTTTTACAATTGTCTATTAAAGTATCTACCTGAAATTTAGATAGCGCATCCTTAATAGGTAACTCCTGATGCATCGTTGGTACGTTATGATCCGCAGTGGCTACAATTTGTTGGGGTCTAAAAATTTGTGCCCCTCTTTTTTCAATACCACTAAATGCTTGCGGACTGGTTACTTCATGAATAAAGTGCTTGTCGATATAAACAACCGATGGACCATCCTCAATTTGTTTCACCACGTGCTTGTCCCAAATTTTTTCAAATAATGTTTTTCCCATTTTTCGTTTTATTGTACGTTCGTCTCGAAAATTATTTTTTATACGCTTTTGCCATTGCTTGCAAATCAGCTTCTACTACTTCTTTCTTTTTATCTGCGATTTCTAAAAA
>CAIQQR010000036.1 GCA_903874055.1 uncultured Bacteroidota bacterium
ACATAGCTAGGCTCCAAAGAAGCAGATGTACAAGCCGATCCAGAAGACAAGGCAATGTCTTTATTAAAGCCCATCATTAAACCTTCTCCCTCTACATATTTGAAAGAAATATTGCTTACATGTGGTAAACGGTGAGCAGGATTTCCATTTACATAAGACTCGTCAATTTGCTTTAATGCATTCTCTAACTTATCTCTTAATTTAGAAATTCTTTCTGTGTCCGCAGCCATATCTGTTCTTGCAATTTCGGCAGCTTTACCAAAACCAACAATACCAGGTACGTTTAAAGTACCGCTACGCATTCCTCTTTCATGGCCACCGCCATCCATTTGCGCAGTTACTTTTACACGTGGATTTTTACGACGCACATACAATGCACCAACACCCTTAGGGCCGTACATTTTATGCGCAGTAAATGCCATGATATCAATACCATCAGCAATTACATCCACAGGAATTTTACCTACTGCTTGCACACCATCTGTGAAAAATAATGCACCATGCTTTTTAGCAATCGCAGCTATTTCTTTCACTGGTTGTACAACACCAATTTCATTATTTGCATACATGATAGCTACTAAAATTGTAGTTGGCTTCATAGCAGCTTCTAATGCTTTTAAATCTATTAATCCGTCAGGTTGAACTTCTAAATAAGTGACTTCAGCACCTAATTTTTCTAAATGCTTACAAGTATCTAAAACTGCCTTGTGCTCAGTTGTACAAGTGATAATATGATTACCCTTGCTTGCATACATTTCGTACACACCTTTGATAGCTAAATTATCTCCCTCAGTAGCCCCTGAAGTAAAAATGATTTCTTTTGGATCAGCACCAATTAATTGAGCTACTTGCTCACGCGCATAATCAACTGCCTCTTCGGCATGCCATCCAAATGAGTGGTTTCTACTAGCTGCGTTTCCGAAATTTTCGGTAAAATAAGGAATCATCGCCTCTAACACCCTTGGATCCATTGGGGTAGTTGCGTTATGATCAAGATAAATAGGTAATTTTAACATGTCTGTGTTTGATTTTTCAGACTACAAAAGTAAAGCTTAGGCGTGGATTAACATGATTTCGTTAGCTTTGAAGGGCATTTTTTTCCCAATTCGTAAAACAAATCAAAATGGGCTATAACGTAGAACACATAGGGATTGCAGTAAAAAACTTAGAAACAAGTATTCCCCTTTTCGAAAGGCTTTTGAATAGTCCCTGTTATAAAACTGAAACAGTGGGTACAGAAAGTGTAAATACGGCCTTTTTCCTAAAAGAAGGTTCAAAAATTGAATTATTAGAAAGTAGCGATCCTGAGGGGGTCATTGCTAAATTTATTGCCAAAAAAGGGGAAGGCATGCACCATATTGCTTTTGAAGTGCCTGATATTGAGGCGGAAATGAACCGTTTAAAAAAGGAAGGCTTTACGCTCTTGAATGAAACACCCAAAAAAGGAGCCGACAATAAATTGGTTTGTTTTGTACATCCCAAAGACAGCAATGGCGTTTTAATTGAACTTTGCCAAACTATTTAATAAATTTTAGGGGGGAATTGAGCATCTAAATTCCCAAAGCTTCAATTGCTTTTTGTGCAGCCAATTGACTGGCATCTTTCTTGGTGAACCCTTTTTGAGTGGCTATTACTTCGCCATCTAATACCACATTGATGGTGAATAATCTGCGACGTCCTTCCAATTGCTCGCCTGCTAAAACAAAATCAACTTGCTTACCCTGCTTTAATGCCCAACCAATAATTTTGTTTTTAATATTAATATCAATTTGTTCTAAATCATCCATGAACAAATAAGGTTGTATCATTCTTTCAACAATCCATTTTTTTGTAAAATCATACTTCTTATCCAAGTAAATGGCGCCCACTAAGGCTTCTAGCGTATTGCCAAAAATTTGACTTGATCTTAAACCACCATCCATTTTATTAAAACGCGTCATTTTGCGAAGGCCCATTTGCACAGCGATATTATTGAGTTGTGTGCGATTCACCATCTTGCTACGCATCTCCGTTAAAAAACCTTCCCCCTTGTATGGATATTTTTTAAAAAGATATTCTGCAACTACCGAACCAATAATTGCATCTCCTAAAAATTCAAGCCGCTCATTATTTTCTGTTGGATTGTCTTTTACTGACCTGTGATTTAACGCAGTTTGAAAAAGTAAAATATTGCCAGTATGATAACCAAGCAAATGTTTTAAATCCGCCTCAAAACCAGTTTTCTTAAATAAAGAAATGAATTGATTGATGTGGCGTTTCACTGGACTAAATTAAGCCTTGTATTTTTTAACAATCACACAAGCATTGTGTCCGCCAAAACCAAAAGTATTACTTAAGGCAGCATTTACCACACGTTTTTGTGCTTTATTAAAAGTGAAATTTAAACGGTTGTCCAATTCAGGGTCATCTGTAAAGTGATTGATAGTTGGAGGGATAATGTCGTGAATAACTGATTGAATACAAGCAATTGCTTCAATGACACCGGCAGCACCTAAACAGTGGCCTGTCATTGATTTGGTAGCACTAATGTTTAAGTTATACGCATGCTCACCAAATACTTCTAAAATTGCTTTTGTTTCAGCAATATCACCAAGCGGTGTTGAAGTTCCGTGAGTGTTGATATAGTCAATATCTGAGGCTACCATTTCGGCATCTCTTAATGCTGCATTCATAACATTTTTCGCTCCCAGTCCATCAGGGTGTGGCGCTGTCAAGTGATAAGCATCGGCAGTTGCGCCCCCTCCTACTACTTCACAATATATTTTAGCGCCACGTTTTATTGCGTGCTCTAATTCTTCTAATACTAATACGCCACTTGCTTCTCCCATTACAAAACCATCACGATCTTTATCATAAGGACGGCTTGCTGTTTTTGGATCATCATTGCGCTCACTCATGGCTTTCATGGCATTGAATCCACCCATTCCTGCTATACCAATAACCGATTCTGCACCACCAGTAATAATTATATCAGCCTTGCCTAATTTTAAATTATCCATTGCAGAAATAATTGCATTGGTACTTGATGCACACGCACTTACTACTGCATAGTTTGGACCTCTAAAGCCATGCTTCATAGAAATTTGCCCTGCGGCAATATCTAATATAATTTTTGGAATAAAGAAAGGATTAAACCTTGGGGTACCATCACCATGTACAAAATTAGTAACCTCTTCGGTGAAAGTGGTTAAACCTCCAATGCCACTTGCAAAAATTACACCCACTCTATCGTGGTCTACATTCTCTTTTGTAATACCTGCATCTAATACTGCTTGGTCACTCGCAACTAATGCGATTTGAGAAAAGCGATCTAATTTTCTTGCTTCTTTGCGATCCATAAAATTGGTCGCATCAAAACCTTTAATCTCACATGCAAACTTTGTTTTAAACTTAGAAGCATCAAATTGAGTTGCCATATCAGCTCCTGATACTCCATTCACTAAGTTATCCCAGTATTCACTAAGACTATTACCCAATGGATTTAATGTGCCAATACCTGTAACTACAATGCGCTTAGTCTGCATGACTTTATTTTTTAAATTAATAATCCGCCTTTAAAGCAAAGGCTCAAAAAGGCGGATTAAAATATGCTGTGTTTAATTGGAAGCCGTGAAATAATTTTTAAAATTATTTTGCGTGCTCATCGATATAAGCAACAGCTTGACCAACAGTAGTGATTGTTTCTGCTTGTTCGTCTGGAATAGAAATATTGAATTCTTTTTCGAATTCCATAATTAACTCCACTGTGTCTAATGAATCAGCGCCTAAATCATTTGTAAATGATGCTTCGTTAGTAACTTCTGCTTCATCAACGCCTAATTTGTCTACGATGATTTTCTTAACTCTTGATGCGATGTCTGACATTGTAAATAGTTTTGTTTACGGCGCAAAAATATACTTTTTGTTAAAATAGCCATATTTTATTTGCCTTTTTGTTTGCACATTTTGACTTATTGGTAGGAATATGTGCATTTTTAGCTCTTTTGAGTGATTTTTCTAAGTATTTAAAGCTAAAAATGATCGAAAATAAAAGTGAAATTATACGAACAATTAGTAGTTCAGTGTAGAAAATTACAAACTCGTAGTCTATTTGTCTTTTAAGATACCTCTTATAGTATGCTGATCTTCCATTGAAATCCCTTCTTTAGGAATTAGGAAGAAACTTTTAGGACTAAAATAAAAGTGAAAAAACTCAGGACTTTCAAAATAATGAGTGACCGTATCCCATCCCCAACTCGCTTCCCCCAATGCTCCAATGAGTGTAGCCGATTGGTTGGTGAAGCTAAAATCCCAGCGCTCCTTAAACAAGGTTGTTTTTTTATAAAATTGAGTGGGCAGGATGAACCAAAAGTAGAGCATCAAAGCAATCCATAATATCGATCCTAATAAAAAAGGTTCTGGTCTAATTTTTTTCATGAATAATAAAACCGCAGTCACCACAGCATATAAATTGATAATGATCATCAAAGTTTTAATCTCCGACTGCTTCATAAAATGATATCGAAGCGCTTGCAATACTGCTGGTTTTTTAAACGAAATGGTATAAGACATGCTGGGCTTTTTGAGAAATTTGAAACAAAGATACACAGCGCAAAGGTTTGCAGAAAAAATAAAGCGTAAAAATCACAAAATCGGGATCAGAAAGCGTGTTCAAAAAATACAAATTGACTATATTGAGCAACGCTTTGCTTAACCAAATGATACCATTATGTCTTTTAAACCAAGGTTGACATTTTCGCAGATCATCAATATGAATGTTGGATTTTTTGGAATTCAATATAGTTTCGGACTTCAACAATCCGCTGTAAATCCAATTTACGATATGTTAGGCGCCAGCCCCGACCAAATACCGTTATTAAACTTAGCCGGTCCAATGACAGGATTGTTAATTCAACCTATTATTGGTGCAATGAGTGACAAAACCTGGTCGCCAAAATTTGGGCGTCGAAAGCCTTATTTTATGATCGGTGCCCTACTTTGTAGTATCTGTTTATTTTTATTCCCTTTCAGTAGTGCATTATGGATGGCGGTTGGATTACTTTGGATATTAGATGCAGCTAACAATACTGCAATGGAACCCTATCGCGCTTTTATTGCCGACAAACTTCCCAATGATCAACACCCCACTGGATTTTTAACACAAAGTTTTTTTACTGGACTTGGAATTACATTAGCAAACTTATCTTTATTCTTTTTTCAAAAACATATTACAGGTAGTTATGGGCAACTTCCTATTTGGGTGTATGCAAGTTTCTTTTTAGGTACCATTTGTTCCATTGCATCTGTGGGTTGGTCGGTGTATAAAACTCCAGAGATTCCTCCTACTGAGGAAGAATTAGCAGCATTAAAAAAAGAACCGCTTAATATTTTTACTCCATTTATTGAAATTAGTACTGCCATAAAAAATATGCCTAAAGTAATGTGGCAGCTTAGTTTGGTATATTTGTTTCAGTGGTATGCACTTTTTTGTTACTGGCAAAATGCATCTAAGAGTATTGCTTTATCAGTATGGAAAACAAATGTGTACGAGCACAATAAATTATACGACGAAGCAGTAGGGTGGACCGGTTTGGTAAACGGGTGGTACAATATTGTTACTTTTTTATCTGCTTTTTTATTGCTTTGGTTGGCAAAAAAAATAAGTCCAAAATTGATTCATGTTATTTGTTTAATCATGGCGGGTGTTGGCTTGCTTGTATTCCCACATATCACTGATAAAAATTTATTATTTATACCCATGACTGGTTTTGGAATTGCTTGGGCTAGTATGATGGGCATCCCTTATTTATTAGTGGTACATAAAATTCCAAAAGAAAGATACGGCGTTTACATGGGCATTATCAATATGATGATTGTAATTCCGATGTTAATTCAAACAACTACTTTTGGTTATATCCTAAAACACTTCTTAAATAATGATCCTGGAAAAGCAATTAGTTTTGGAGGCGTGTTTTTATTAATTGCATCCGCATTAACCCTGTTGATAAAAAGCGATTCTTCAACAAACAATGAAGCCGCAAATATGCCATAGGCCGTGCGCATTCAAAGAAATAAAAAAAGTATTATGAAAGTATTATGTATAGGAGAAGCTTTGATTGATATGATTTGTACCGATCGTGGTACCAGCTTATCAAAGGGGCAAAATTTTTTAAAGAAAGCCGGTGGTGCACCTGCAAATGTTGCGGCAGCCATCGCAGCATTAGGTGCAGACGTAGACATGGCAGCGAAAGTGGGCAAAGATCCTTTTGGCCAACACTTAATTGACTTGTTGCAAGAAATGGGTGTGGATACCAAATGGGTGATTCAAGATCCAAATCATTTTACCACATTTGCTTTTGTGTCTTTAATGGAAGATGGGGAAAGAGATTTTTATTTTAATCGTGGAGCGGATGGACAATTAAGTAGCAACGA
>CAIQQR010000037.1 GCA_903874055.1 uncultured Bacteroidota bacterium
TATCTTATTTGTAAAAGGTGGCCAAGTAGTTGACAAACAAATTGGTGCAGTACCTAAATCAGTATTGGATAAAAAAATCCAAGCTCATTTATAATTTAGTCCATTATACTATTTAAAAAATCCTGCTTAATTGCGGGATTTTTTTTGCCTGTCTGACAAGGCTTTTTTATACAAAACAGTTACTAGTTAACAATTTATTAATTATCTTTCTACCCTAAAACTTAACGATGGATAAATTTCAAGGAATTATCGGAATAGTATTGATATTAGGAATTGCGTTTTTGTTTTCAAATAACAAAAAGAATATTAATTATAGATTAGTGGCTAGTGGTTTAGCCTTACAATTAACGATTGGAATATTAGTATTAAAAATTCCTGCAGTAACTAGTTTTTTTCAAATGTTGGGCAAAGGTATGGGTAAAATTGAGCAGTTCTCAAGACAAGGTGCTGCATTTGTATATGGTGGCGTGGGCGCAATGACTCCAGCAGGCGTAACCGATTTCACAAATGGTGGTTTTGTGTTTGCATTTAATGTAACTGCTACTATTATTTTAGTTTGTGTATTGGTTGCATTACTATATCATTTTGGGATTATGCAAAGAATTGTAGCAGTAATCGCAAAGGCTATGAATTTTATTATGCGCGTGAGTGGCGCCGAAGCTTTGAGCAATGTCGCAAGTGCCTTTGTAGGTCAAGTGGAAGCGCAGGTAATGATTCGACCATATTTACCATCAATGACTAAAAGTGAAATTTTAGCAAGCATGAGTGGCAGTTTAGCTTGTATTGCAGGAGGTATTTTAATTGTATATGCAAATATGGGAGCTCAAGCTGGAATTGATTTAGCACCTAAATTAATCACTGCTAGTTTAATGGCGGCACCTGGAGCATTAGTGATTGCTAAAATTCTTTTTCCAGAAACGGAAGAATCACAAACAATGGGCAAAGTTAAATTAGAAGTGAAAAGTCAATACAGTAATACCATTGATGCTATTACGCATGGAGCAGGTGAAGGATTTAAAATTGCTATGAATGTAATTGCCATGTTGATTGGATTTATTGCTTTAATAGCTTTCATTGATTGGAGCTTATTAAAGATTGGACATATTTTTAATGCGCATTTGGATTTAAGCTTGAACTATCTTTTTGGTAAACTTTTCTACCCAATGGCTTGGGCAATGGGAATTCCCAATGCCGATATTCAAAATGCAGCAACCTTACTTGGTCAAAAATTAACCATTAACGAGTTTGTTGCGTTTAAGAGTTTGACAAGTAAAGCCGTTCCAATTATAACAGAAAAAGGATTATTTATTGTAAGTATTGCCATTTGTGGTTTTGCCAACTTTAGTAGTGTTGGTATGTTAATTGGAGGTATTGGAGAATTGGTACCTAGCCGAAGAAAAGACCTTGCAGAATTAGGCTTGAAAGCTTTATTAGCTGGAACACTTGCCTCCTATCTATCGGCTAGCATAGCCGGTATTTTAATTGGTTAATTTTAAGAGATTACTTACGATAATTCGTAACTTTGCAATCAAATAGAGCAGGTTATGAAAACGAAGAATATACAAGTAATTGTTGATGCAGAATTAGATAGTCGTTTACAAGAAATTGGAAATAAAGTAATACAAAATACACGCCTTTCGTTTGACGAGGGCGTTTATTTATTTGAGAAAGCGGCTCTTCCCTATGTTGGTGCTTTGGCCAATTGGAAAAGAGAATTTTTACATGGTAACAAAACATATTTCAATAAGAATTTTCATATCGAACCCACCAATGTTTGCGTATTCTCTTGTAAATTTTGTTCTTACTCCAAATTGTATGCACATAAAGAAGAAGGTTGGGAATTAACAATTGATCAAATGTTAGACATCGTAAAATCTTACGATGGTAAACCAGTTACGGAAGTGCATATTGTTGGAGGCGTCCATCCAAAATTAACCTTGACATTTTTCTTGGAATTAATGCGCGCTATTAAAGCACATCGTCCCGATTTACACATTAAAGCATTTACTCCTGTGGAATTGGAATACATGTTCCGAAAAGCAAATGTTACTACTAAGGAAGGAATGCGTTTAGCACATGAAGCTGGGTTGGATTCTTTGCCAGGAGGAGGTGCCGAAATTTTCCATCCAGAAATTCGCGAACAAATTTGTGCCGACAAAGCAACCGCTGATCAATGGTTGGAAATACACCAAACAGCACATGAATTAGGCATGCATAGTAATGCTACCTTATTATATGGACATATAGAAAAATACGAACACCGCATTGACCATATGGAGCGCCTTCGTCAATTACAAGATAAGACCAATGGTTTTAATACATTTATTCCGCTTAAATTCAGAAACGAAGGAAATGACATGAGCCATGTTTCAGAGTCCACAATGGCCAATGATTTAAAAATGTATGCAATTTCACGATTGTATTTAGACAACTTCCCGCATGTAAAAGCATATTGGCCTATGCTAGGAAGAGACATTGCTCAATTAACTTTAAGTTATGGGGTAAATGATATTGATGGAACCATTGACGATACTACTAAAATATATTCCATGGCGGGCAGTGAAGAGCAAACACCTGCAATGACTACAGAGCAACTTGTTGGATTAATAAAACAAGCTAAAAGACAACCAATTGAAAGGGGTACTTTATATGATGTAATAAAGGATTATTCTAATCACGAATTTGTTGAAGGCGAACTTTAAAAACAATTACAAAAAATATAATTGTATTAACATTCCGCTAAAGCAATTGGAATTTGAATAGCAAGTCCACCGTCAGCAGTTTCTTTATATTTTACACTCATATCTATTGCAGTATTCCACATGGTTTTAATTACTTTGTCCAAACTTACCAACGCAAAATCGGGTTTGCTTTGTAATGCTAATTGTGCGGCTGTAATTGCTTTAATTGCACCCATAGTATTTCTTTCAATGCAAGGAATTTGAACCAATCCACCCACTGGATCACAGGTTAATCCTAAGTGATGTTCCATAGCAATTTCGGCCGCCATTAAAGCTTGCTTTTGATTTCCACCTAAAAGTTCAGTTAAAGCTGCTGCCGCCATTGCAGAGGATACTCCAATTTCGGCTTGACATCCTCCCATCGCTGCAGATATGGTAGCGCCGGATTTAAATAATATACCAACCGCACTTGCAGTCATTAAAAATTTTCTAATATCAGTTGAATTGTTTTTATCGCAAAAAAGAATTGCATACATAAGCACAGCTGGGATTACACCTGCAGCTCCATTAGTTGGTGCTGTTACTACCCTTCCAAAATTTGCATTTTCTTCATTTACAGCTAAGGCAAAACAACTAACACAATCCAATGTATATCTAAAGTCTTGGCCTCCTTGAGTTATAAGCTGCATCCATTGTTGTAAGGAATTAAAATTTGCCTCTTTTACCAATTGTTTATTTAAGTCAAATGCCCTGCGTCTTACATGTAGTCCTCCAGGCAAAACTCCTTGAGTAGTACAACCTTTATAAATACATTGCAACATGGTTTCCCATATCTGATCTAACTTATTGTTAATATTTATTTCATCTAAAATTGCTTTCTCATTCTCAAATACAATTTCATTAATATTCATCCCAGTTTTCATGCACCAATGCAGTAATTCATTGGCTGAGTAAAAGTCAAAAGGAATGTCTGCATTTGCTTTAACTGCTGTATCAGAAGCTGGCGCTTCTTGTACTTCAGCAAGTTCAATAAATCCTCCCCCAATAGAATAATAAGTAAAAGTGAATTGTTCATTATTAATGGTAACTATAAACTGCATTGCATTTGGATGATGCGGCAAGGACTGGTCTTTTAAAAAAACAATATCCTTATTATAATCAAATTGGATCCTTATCTGGTTATTGAAATTTAAAATTTTACTATTTTTAATTTCAGTTATTTTTTCTTGTAATAAACTAGTATTTGTTGTGATGGGATCCTCCCCCATTAATCCCATTATAATAGCTATATCTGTACCATGACCTTTACCTGTTTTTGCCAAAGATCCGTATAGTTTAACTTCAATTTTTTGAATCGGATTTAAACTTGTCTTTTTATATAATTTTTGTATTAAATCTAAAGCTGCTTTCCATGGTCCCAATGTATGAGAACTTGAAGGGCCTACCCCAATTTTAAACATATCAAAAACAGATATAAATTTTTCCATAATCTTAGACAAATGTATGTTAGTTTTAATAAATTTGAGTATGAAATTAAAATTCAAAATACTTTGCTCATTAATAAGCATGTTTGTTACTAATACTAAATTAAATGGTCAGGTAGACACCCATTTATTAGAAAAATTATTAAAGCAAAAACCAGCACAATTTGAGGCTATTTTAAATAACCCTAATACATATCGAGTTCAAATTTTTTATACTCAAATTAATAGAGATCAAAACAATATTCCAAGTTTTAAGGAATTTAGTTATAGATTATATCCTTCGGAATATTTTTATCCTGCAAGTACTGTAAAAATGCCCATGGCAATAATGGCATTGGATAAAATTAATAATTTAAAAATAAAAGGTTTAAGCAAATCCACAACTGCATATTATGACAGTGTTGCTGCAAGACAAGAAACTATTTATAATAATCCCTATGCTATAAATGGAAAACAAACTATTGAGCAAGCAATTAAGGAAATATTTTTAGTAAGTGATAACAATGCTGCCAACCGACTATTTGAATTTTTAGGACAAGAGGAAATTCATAAAAAGCTTGCTGAAAAAGGATATAAGGATGCATATATTAGAAATCGTTTGGAGTTAGGCCGAACACAAGAAGAAAGCAGACAAACACAAGCAATTGACTTTTTTGATGACAACGGTAAAAAAATATACCATCAGGATGCTAAATACAATAAACAAGCTTTACCCTATTACAATGCTTTTTTAGGTAAAGGATATTACAATAGCAATGATTCCTTAATTAATGGGCCATTAGATTTTTCTACAAAAAATAGAATTTATCTAAATGACTTACATCATATTTTACAATCTGTTATATTTTATGATCAAACCCCGATTAATCAAAGATTTAATTTAACAAAAGAGGATCGTAGCTTTTTATTAAAATGGATGCATACCTTACCTACCGAATCACAATACCCAACCTACGATACTTTAGAATACTGGCCAGCCTATTGTAAGTTTATGTTTATGGGTGCAGAAAAAGGCCCCCTACCACCACATATTAAAATATACAACAAAGTAGGTGATGCATACGGATTTTTACTTGATATTAGCTATATCGTTGACCCAATTAATAAAGTGGAGTTTATGTTAAGTGCGGTAATATATTGCAATAGCGATGGGATCTTAAATGACAGTAAATACGATTATGAAAGCGTTGGTTATCCTTTCTTTAAAAACTTGGGCCATTTAATATATGACTATGAGTTAAAAAGAAAAAAAAACCTAAAACTTACAGGCGTTTGCGAATAAATTGCGAAATTTGCATCACAAATTAAATACCATGATATTATCGTCTTTATTAAATCGTTTTAGTGAGCCAGAAACTTTGAAAATGGCTAAATTAGGTCGTGAA
>CAIQQR010000038.1 GCA_903874055.1 uncultured Bacteroidota bacterium
CTATGTGGGTAGTACAAGATTTTATGATATTCAATTAGGATTTGAAACCACTCAACTAGGATATACTTGGTACAGTAAAAAAGTGTGGAGTACCGGGTTGAATCAACATTGTAAATTTTTATTGTTACAATTTGCTTTTGAACAAATGGGATTTATGCGTGTTGAATTTAGAGCAGATAATGAAAATAAAAGAAGCATTGCAGCCATGCAAAAAATGGGATGTACAGTGGAAGGGGTTTTAAGAAGTCATTTGCCAAAGCCAGATGGTTCACGAAGAGATTCAATTATCCTGAGTATCACAAAA
Organism: uncultured Bacteroidota bacterium; assembly: GCA_903874055.1. Lineage (GTDB taxonomy): Bacteria > Bacteroidota > Bacteroidia > Chitinophagales > Chitinophagaceae > Sediminibacterium. Next base: position 305 of record CAIQQR010000038.1, read on the forward strand.
GAAGAATGGGATAGCTCGGTTAAAAAAATACTGCAAGCGCAACTATAATAAGGTGCCGCGTAAAGTTAACATTGCAATACTGAAATAAATAATAAGTGCAGTTACATCTACAAGTGTGGCAACAAATGGTGCAGAAGAGGCAGCTGGATCGGCGCCTAATTTTTTTAATAATATTGGTAACATAGATCCAGCGATGGTTCCCCATATTACTACACCAACTAAAGTAAATCCAATAGTGAAGGCTACCAAAAATGGGTGATCACCATAAAATCCTGGCTTGATTGCATGCCAAATCATAATTCTAAAAAATCCAATAATACCCAAGACGCTTCCTAATAAAAGGCCACTTGTTAATTCTCTTTTTAATATTCTCCACCAATCGGCAATCGTAATTTCACCTACCGACATGGCTTGTATAATGAGTGTTGAAGCCTGTGATCCTGAGTTACCACCACTAGACAAAATTAAAGGAATAAATAAAGTTAGTACTATTGCCTTTGCCATCTCGCCTTCAAAATAACCCATGGCAGTGGCAGTAAACATTTCACCTAAAAATAAAATCACCAACCAGGTAATACGCTTTTTAAAAAGTTTAGTAAGTGAAATATCTAAATACGGTTCGTTCAAAGCTTCGGTACCTCCCATTTTTTGCATATCCTCAGAAAACTCTTCGTTCGCAACCCAAAGAATATCATCGATAGTTACAATACCTAACAAAACATTATTATCATCCACAACAGGAATCGCAGTTCTGTTATTCATTTTGAAAACCTGACTCGCATGTTCCTGGTCGTCGTATACATTTAACGCAACATATCTTCCGTCTAAAATATCTTTAATGATGGCTTCAGGTTGTTCAATTAAAACATCTCTAATTCTGATGTCATCGATTAAACATCCATTTTGATCAATGATATAGATTACATCAATGGTCTCGTATTTTTTCCCGTACTTACGAATATTTGCCAATACCTGTGCAACCGTATAATATTCGTAAACATAAACATAGTCGGGGGTCATCAAACGACCCACACTATCCTCAGGGTAACCAAGTAATGATAAAGTAATTTTACGTTCTTCGGGATCTAATAATTTAATTAAATCACGTATGGCCGCTTTGGGTAATTCCTCCAAAAAGTCGGTACGGTCATCTGGAGGTAACTCATTAAGAATCTTAGCCGTTTTACGTGCCGGCAATTCTTTAATGATATCCTTTTGTTGGTTAATGTCAAGAATCTTAAAAACACTTACAGCTCGGTGCACAGTCATATGATCAATGATGGTAGCTTCTTGTTCTGGGAATTCATTCACCAGTTCCACTACATCACTAATATTTTGCTCATCCAAAAATTCTCTTAAAAGTGTTTCCTCATTTTTGGCAAGTACTTCTAAGAAAGTTTCCGATAAATTAACTTCTTCTATTTTTAATTCATCTGACATGGGGTGCAAGTTAATAAAAATCCTAAGGATGCCCTATATTTAGGTCATGATTCTTCCATTATTAACAATTGCTTCATCTAAAAATAGGGGTCGTGGGGTGTTTACAACTGAACAAATTCCAGCGCATACGGTCATTGAAATAGCGCCGGTCATTGTAGTATCTGCAATAGAGCGTGAAAAACTAGAGCAAACTTTATTGTACGATTATATATTTGAATGGGGGGAAGATAGTAAAATGGCAGCAGTTGCATTGGGATATATTTCCATATACAATCATTCGAATAATCCTAATTGCACTTATGATATGGATTTTGAACATCAAACCATTACCATTAAAACCTTGCATAAAATTGAAATAGGTGCTGAGTTATTTATCAACTATATGTGCCCAGAAGGCCCTTCTGCTGATCCAGTTTGGTTTGAGCAAAAATAACAGTACTAAAAAAACACTACACATACTGGCATGGAAACATGTATGGTATTACCGGTATCTGTTAGGTCACCAGTTTGTTTATTTATTTTAAAGACTGTAATATTATCTGTGTCTTGATTGGCTGCCAATAGCCAATTTCCATCCTGGCTGATATTAAAATTTCTAGGCCTTTTTCCTAGCGTTGAAAAAAGCTTCATTTGCTTCTCCTCTAATTTTCCATTGGATAAAATAGGAAATTTTGCAATATTGTTTTCATCGCCTCTATTACTTACATAAAGGTATTGACCATTTGGAGATACATGAATATCAGCAGTGCCTGGTGCTCCTTTATAAGTTTCAGGATGCGTGCTTACTTGTTGTAAAAAAATAGGTTGCCCATTGTTAAAATTATATACACTAATACTGCCAGTTAATTCCTCAGAAACATATAAGTAGTTGCCTGTTTTTGAAAAAGCCAAATGGCGTGGACCTGCACCAGGGTTAGATTTTATTTTTTTAACATGATGAATATCCAATGGGGTAGATGAGGTATTGGAATAAGGATAAATAAAAACTTCATCCGTGCCTAAATCAGGAGTCAATAAATAATCTCCTTTTGGAGAAAAAAAAGCGCCATGTACGTGTGCTTTATCTTGTCTTGCAGGGTTAATACTTTTTCCTTCGTGTTGAATAAATTGTTGGGCATTTGAAATAAGTCCATCGGCAAAACGATGAAACTGTGTAATGCTTCCTCCTGAATAATTAGCTACTATTACATTGTGTTCATCAGGGCTTAAACTTATATAGCAAGGATCGGCACTTTTAGTTGATTTCTGTTGCAATAAACTAAGCTTATTTCCTTTAAAAGAAAATGCAGTAACCATCCCGTCTTTATTTTCATTTGTTGCGTAAACAAATTGTTTGTCTTTGGTAATAGTAAGAAATTCTGGGTTAGATACACTATCTGTATGGCTTAATTCAATTGACTTTCCAGTGGCTGTATCAAAATTAAATACATAAATTCCTTGGCTACCTTGTTTGGTATAAGTTCCAATTAACAAATTTGCATTTTGAGCTTGCAATGTATTGTTGGCTAAAAATAAAAAGCCTAAACAGTAAAAATATCTCAACATTTTTTTAATTTATAGTTATTGATACACACGCACATAATCCACTAACATTTTCACTGGGAAAATACTATCATCAATGGTATTCCCTGCCATATTTCCACCAATAGCTAGGTTTAACAACAAAAATTGTGGTGCTACAAAAGGATAAGCGTCCGTGCCTCTTCCATCATTAGCAACAGTATAGTAAAGAGTGCCGTCAACATAAAATTTTAATAAATCCTTACTCCAATCTAAAGTGTAAATATGATAATCATCCGTCACGCCAGGTATTGAAGTTTTATATGTTTTTTGAGTGCCAAGGGTCCAGTTTAATAATTTAGAATGTGCAGACCAATTGATAACATCGGCTTCTTTCCAAACTTCTTCCATAATATCTATCTCACCACAAGTTGGCCAACCTACTGTATTAATATTATCACCTAACATCCAAATTGCAGGCCATGTGCCTAAACCCTTTGGAAGTTTTGCGCGAATTTCAAATCGGCCATAGGTCCAAGTAGATTTTCCTTGCGTTAACATACGCGCTGATGTATAAAACTTTCCTCCTTTATTTTCTTTTCTTGCTTCAATTACTAAGCTTCCATTTTCAATACGCGCGTTGGTTGAATCGGAAGTATAATATTCTGATTCATTGTTTCCCCATCCGCCTTGTCCTGTTCCAATATTATAAGCCCATTTAGTGGTATCTGGTCTTGTGCCGGAATTAAACTCATCGGACCATACTAATTTTTTTGTGGTATCTGTTACCACAGGAGTAGTTGGTGCGGTTGGTGTTGTTGGGGTAGGTGTAACTGGTGTTGTACTTGGTGCTTCCTTTTGGGCACAAAAAGACAATAATAATAGTGATAATAGTGAGGTTAGGGTAAGCAAGCGCATAAAAACAATTGTTTGTTGAGTAATTGTAATCTTAATTGCCCCAAATTAGGCAAAATTTCCCTTTTTTGTTGGGTATTTTATAAAAGGGTTGTAAATTTGTTGCATGAATTTAAACAACCATATCCATCATCATATGCTATCCAAATGGTAAGCTATGGCTTTGTAGGTATGTAACTATATTTAACCAAAGGGCTTACTAAACAGTAAGCCCTTTTAATTTATTTTAAGGCAATTTATATAATAAGAAATTATGAGATTAAAGTTAGCGATTCAAAAATCAGGAAGATTAAATGAAGACTCAATGCGTTTGTTGAAGGAATGTGGTATTGATATTGGCAATGGAGTAAACAAATTAAAAGCAGATGCGACTAATTTTCCATTAGAACTCTTCTTTTTAAGAGACGATGATATTCCTCAATATGTGGAAGATGGGGTAGCTGACATTGGATTTGTGGGTGAAAATGTAGTGTATGAAAAAGCAAAGAAAGTAGAAGTAGCTTATGAATTAGGTTTTGGAAAATGTCGCTTGAGTTTTGCAGTACGTAAAAATGAGGAGTTTACCGGCCCGGCCTTTTTAGAAGGTAAAAAAATAGCAACAAGTTATCCTGTATTGGTTCAAAGGTACTTAGACGAGCATAAAATAAATGCCGAAGTGCATGAGATTAGCGGTAGTGTAGAAATTGCGCCTGGTATTGGATTGGCTGACGTTGTATGTGATTTAGTAAGCAGTGGCTCTACTTTATTTATGAATGGATTGAAAGAAGCGGACACTATTTTAAAATCACAAGCAGTCTTAATAAAACATAAAAATTTCACATCCGAACAACAACAAATATTAGAGCGATTATTGTTCCGTATGGAGTCTGTTAAAAAGGCAAAGAAAAATAAATATGTTTTATTGAATGCGCCAAATGAACAGTTAGAAAAAATAGTTGCGTTATTACCAGGTATGAAAAGTCCAACAGTTTTACCCTTGGCTTCACCAGGTTGGAGCAGTGTTCATAGTGTAATTGCAGAGAGTGATTTTTGGGAAATTATTGAGCAATTGAAAAATGCAGGAGCAGAAGGAATTTTGGTAATCCCAATTGAAAAAATGATATTATAATGATTCAAGTTTATAATCAACCTGAACAAAAAGATTGGGCTTCACTATTAGCAAGGCCAAGCTTTGATGCGCAAGAATTATTGCCAAGGGTTCAGGCTATTATTGAAGAGGTGCGTTTAAGAGGTGATGCTGCGGTATTGCAGTACACGAAAGACTTTGATAAAGTGCAATTAAAAACTATTGCATTAAACGAAGCTATTAAGGTAAATGCGGAAACTGCATTGTCTGCAAGTTTAAAAGCGGCAATACAATTAGCTAAAGGGAATATTGAAAAGTTTCATCAGGCACAGTTACAAAAAATGGAACGTATTGAAACCATGCCGGGTGTTTGGTGTTGGAGAAAATCGGTAGGAATTGAAACAGTTGGTATTTATATTCCTGGAGGAACAGCTCCTTTATTTTCAACCGTATTAATGTTAGGAATTCCAGCAAAAATTGCAGGATGTAAAAAAATTATATTGTGCACGCCTCCAAATGATAACGAAGGAAATATACATCCTGCTATCATTTACGCTGCTTCACTTGTAGGCGTCACAGATATTTATACCATTGGAGGAGTGCAAGCTATTGCAGCAATGGCTTATGGAACGGATACTATTCCTAAAGTGAATAAAATATTTGGACCAGGTAATCAGTATGTAACAGCGGCTAAACAATTGGTGCAGCAAACTGGAGTGGCTATTGATATGCCTGCCGGACCAAGTGAGGTATGTGTATGGGCCGATGATGCGGCTATTCCTTCCTTTGTTGCGGCAGATTTATTATCACAAGCCGAGCATGGCGTAGATAGTCAAGTTTTGTTGGTGGCAAGTAATGAAAAAGTAGTGGAAAATGTACAGGTTGAATTAGCGATACAATTGGAGCAACTAAGTAGAAAAGAAGTAGCAGCTAAAGCATTGGCTAATTCAAAAGCCATTATTTTGAACAATACGACTGATGCGTTGTTATTAGTGAATCAATATGCACCAGAGCATTTAATATTATCTATTGAAAACGCCGAAATTATTGCTGAAAAAGTAATCAATGCCGGTTCGGTTTTCATTGGAAATTATTCACCAGAATCAGTAGGTGATTATGCGAGCGGAACGAATCATACCTTACCAACCAATGGTTATGCGCATGCATATAGTGGGGTAAGTGTTGATAGTTTTGTGAAAAAAATTACCTTCCAACAATTAACTGAGCGTGGATTGATTAATATTGGCCAAGCAGTAATGGAAATGGCCAATGCTGAAAGTTTGGACGCACATGGAAACGCGGTAGCAGTAAGATTAAATGATATTAAATCAAAAATGTAGGATATGCAATTTGATATAAAAAAAATAGTAAGACCCATTATAGAAAGCTTGAAGCCATATTCTTCTGCAAAAGATGAATTTAGCGGAGAGGCAAGGATATTATTAGATGCCAATGAGAATAGTTTAGGTTCTCCTTTAACGAAATGGTATAACAGGTATCCTGATCCCTACCAAAAAGAGATTAAAGAAAAATTATCATTTATAAAAAAAGTATCCGCTTCTCAAATTTTTTTAGGGAATGGAAGTGATGAAATTATTGATTTATTGTTCCGTGCATTTTGTGAACCAGGCAAGGATAATATCATTATTTGTCCACCCACTTATCCAATGTATGAAGTGAGTGCCAATATCAATAATGTAGGAATTCAATCGGCACCATTATTGCCCGACTTTCAATTAAATGTTGCACATATTGAGCAATTGGTAAATGAAAACACTAAAATTATTTGGATTTGTTCACCTAATAATCCAACGGGTAATTCATTAGACAGAATTGATATCGAAACTATATTAAATCATTTTAATGGTTTAGTAGTAGTGGATGAAGCCTATATCAATTTTTCAAAACAAAAATCGTTTGTACAATCATTGGAGGATTATCCCAATTTAGTGGTACTGCAAACTTTAAGTAAAGCATGGGGATTGGCCGGATTGAGAGTGGGGATGTGTTTTGCGAATGAATCGATAGTAGGTTATTTAAACAAAGTAAAGGCGCCTTATAATATTAGTTTGGTTTCGCAGGAGTTGGTTCTAAAAGCCTTGGAGGAAGTGGGCCAAGTAAATGATATGATACAGCACTTGGTAGAAATGCGAATTGCTTTGGCCGAAGTGATTGCTTCCATGCCTTATGTTGAAAAAGTATATCCATCTGACACGAATTTTCTATTGGTTAAAATTCCGCATGCCACAGATTTATATAAATATTTATGTTCAAAAGGAATTATTGTAAGAGACCGTTCAAGTTTACCAAATTGTGCTGACAGTGTTCGTATTACAGTGGGTAATGAGCAAGAAAATACAGAACTAGTGGATGCAATGGCTGAATGGATAGAAAAAACTTTCACCGCTTCGGAAAACTAATATTAAATTCATCTAATAAATTAACAAACCATATAACGATTTTATGAAAAATCTAAAACCAATTTTCTTATTTGTAGTAGTAATTTTAGCATTGAACTTGAATGCACAAAGTAATGCAGGATTAAAATTACCAGAAGGATTTAAAGCAACTTTATTTGCAGACACTATTGGTAGTGCAAGACATATTGCTGTTACTAAAAGTGGAGTGGTTTTTGCAAAATTAATGTACCCAAATAAAGCAGGAAAAAGTATTATCCGTTTGGAGGATGCTAATAAAGATGGTATTGCAGATAAAATTAATGGCTGGGCAAATTACGGAGGTACCGGAATTTTTGTAAAAGGAAAAGATTTATATGCAACATCTGATAATGATGTGTATTTATATCAGTTAAATGATAATGATGAAGTTGTTAATCCATCAAGTCCAAAGACCATTGTTAAAGGACTGATTGCAAAAAATCAACATGCTTCAAAATCAATCACATTGGATGGCGATAATAATGTGTATGTAAATATTGGCGCATATTCAAACGCTTGCCAAGAAAAAGATAGAACAGCTGGCTCAAAAGGTATGATGCCTTGTCCAATTTTAGATTCAGCAGGTGGTATTTGGAAATTTAGTGGCACCAAAGAAAATCAAGTATATGGTGATGGTAAAAGATATGCTACTGGACTACGTAACGTTGTTGGTTTAGATTGGAACACACAATCCAATTCATTATTTGTTATGCAACATGGTCGTGATCAATTAAATAGTTTTTACCCAACCCTATATAATGATGCTCAAAATGCAGAATTGCCAGCAGAAACTATGTATGAGTTACATGAAGGAGATAATGCAGGATGGCCATATGTTTACTTTGATCCTTATCAAAAGAAAAAAATATTGGCTCCGGAATATGGTGGTGATGGTAAAAAAGAGGGTGGAGAAAATGCTTTAAATCCAACTGTATTTTTCCCAGCACATATGGCACCAAACGGTTTGTTATTTTATACTGGCGATCAGTTCCCAGCTAAATATAAAAATGGGGCATTTATTGCATTTCACGGTTCTTGGAATAGAGCTCCTTTGCCTCAAGAAGGTTATTTTGTTGCCTTTGTACCATTTAAAAATGGAAAACCAAATGGAGAATGGGAAATTTTTGCCAACGGATTTTCTGGTTTAGCAGACGGTGAAAAAGTAACTAATGTTAGAAAAGTAAAATCAAGACCATGTGGTTTAGCACAAGGACCGGATGGTTCATTGTATGTGAGTGATGATGCAAGAGGTTCTATTTTTAAAATTAGTTACGCTAAATAAAGCACAATATTATAATTCAACTTTTTAATAGTTTATTCAACAAAATTTTATGATGGCAAAGCAATTACCAATTTTATTTTTATCAGTTTTGTTTTTTACTGTTTCAGTTAACGCGCAGGACTTAGTAAAAGGTAAAAAAATATATGAAACTAGGTGTTTGGCTTGCCATCAAGCGGATGGTGGGGGTGTTCCTAATATGAATGCTCCATTAGACGGATCTAGTAATGTGGTTGGAAATAATATTGCTCGATTGGTTAAAATAATAAAAGGAGGCTATAGTGAAAAAATAGCTTTGGATGGTTATTATTACAACAATGTGATGACGGCTAATCCTGATTTAAAAGAGGAGGATATTGCAAATGTGTTAAGTTATGTTAGAACAAGCTGGAGTAATAAAGCTTCAAAAGTGACGGTTGCGCAGGTGCAAGCAGCGCAGCGTAAAAAATAAAAAAAGTAAAGTTAAATACAAAGCTGAGCATGAAACCAATTCTTTTTATAGATCGTGATGGTGTTATTTTAGAAGAGCCTAAATCGGATTATCAAATTGATAGTATCGAAAAAACAAGTTTTATTCCAGGTGCTATTAGCTACTTGGGTAAGATTGCTAATGAATTTGGATTTCATAAAGTAATGGTTACGAATCAGGATGGTTTGGGTACTGAAAGTTATCCAAAATCAAGCTTTGAGCCTTTTCAACAATTAATGTTACGTACGCTAGCTGGGGAGGGATTTGTATTTGATGAAATTTTTATTGATGATACATTTGCTGCAGATAATAAACCTACACGTAAGCCAGGTACAGGCATGTTAATGCATCTTTTGAATAATGTTCATTATGATATTCACAATTCATTTGTGATTGGAGATAGATGGAGTGATATTGCATTGGCAAAAAACATTGGATGTAAAGCAATTTATCTAAAGTCACCTTTACACGAATTAACAGAAGCGCAAGCATTGGAATTAAGAACAACCATTGCGTTTGAAGCAAATAATTGGGAGGAAATTTATAGTTTTTTAAAATTGGGTTTAAGAAAGGTATCCCATACTCGTAATACCAAGGAAACTAAAATTAGTGTGGAATTGAATTTAGATGGGAAAGGAGATGCAAAAATCGAAACTGGTTTGGGCTTCTTTGATCATATGTTAGAACAAATTGCACGACATGGTGCATTGGATTTAATTATTAAATGTGATGGCGATTTGCATATTGATGAGCATCATACTATTGAAGATGTGGGTATTGCTTTGGGAGAAGCCTTTGCTTTAGGTTTAATGGATAAAAGAGGGATGGAGCGCTATGGATATGCTTTACCAATGGACGAAGCAGAAGCAAAAGTATTAATTGATTTTGGAGGAAGAAATTGGATAGTTTGGGATGCCGAATTTAAACGTGAAAAAATAGGAGAAATGCCTACCGAAATGTTCTTCCATTTTTTCAAGTCTTTTAGTGATGCTGCTAAAGCCAATTTAAATATTAGTTGTAAAGGAGACAATGAACACCATAAAATAGAAGCAATTTTCAAAGCATTTGCTAAATCTATAAAAATGGCAGTTAGACGTAATCCAGACAGCGATGCGTTGCCTAGCACAAAAGGTGTTTTATAAGTTACTAACAAATGATAGCATTTGGCCTAATATTTGTGAATTTAAATAGAATTTTTTGGCAAGGAAAGCGCAAAACTGTAATTTTGCCTTAGAATAAATGATAATGAAAAAGACAAACAATATTTGGTGGTGGCATACAAACTCCGTTGGGGTATTGTAGTGACATAACTATTATTGTCAAAATATACATAAACCCCGACATCCAATGTCGGGGTTTATTTTTTTCCATTATCGCTCCGCAAAAAAAAATATTAAAACGAAAGAATTTAAAATAGGACATGCAAAAGAAGCAAATTACAACTACTGTATCAAGAATGCTTGCGGATACATATACTCCAGTGGGTATTTATCTGCGATTAAGAGATAGGTTTAGAGATACTATTTTATTAGAAAGCACGGATTCTCATGCTTCTGAAAATAGTTATTCTTTTATTGGGGTGAATGCGATTGGTGGAATTGAAATCTCCTCTTTAAATCAGATTGAATATAAATATCCAAATCAGGATCCTGAAAAAGAAACTATTCAAAATGTACATGCCGCACCAGATCGTATTTGGGCTTATATGCAACAATATGAAATGAAAGGGCAGGAAGTAAAAGAGGCCGCTTTTGCACAAGGTTTATATGGTTATACAGCCTATGATGCCATTCCATTTTTTGATACGATTGAATTTAAAAATGGAGCTGATGCAGTGCCTTTAATGCGTTATCGTCTTTATCAATATGTTATTGCCTTTAATCATTTCAAAGACGAAATTTTTATTTGTGAAAATAAATTAGAAGGGATTGCTTCCGAATATGATGCTTTAGTTTCTTTTATTAAAAGTAAGGATGTTCCTCAGTATCCATTTAGTTTACAAGGCGGTGAAAGTTCAAATTTAACAGATGAAGAATATCGTGAGGCTGTGAAAAAAGGAATTCAGCATTGTATGCGTGGAGATGTTTTTCAAATTGTATTAAGTAGACGCTTTCAACAATCTTTTCAAGGGGATGAATTTAATGTATACCGTACTTTAAGAAATATCAACCCTTCTCCTTATTTATTTTTCTTTGATTACGGTGATTATAAATTAATGGGGTCATCACCAGAGGCGCAAATTATAATCAATAATGGGAAAGCAGTCGTGCATCCAATAGCCGGTACCTTTAAAAGAACAGGGGACGCAATAGTGGATGCGAATATGACACAAAAATTGTTAGATGATCCAAAGGAAAATGCAGAACATGTGATGTTAGTGGATTTAGCGCGAAACGATTTAAGTAGAGTATGTACCGAAGTACGTGTTAAGCAATATCGTCAAGTACATTATTATAGTCATGTGATTCATTTGGTAAGCGAGGTAGAAGGGAAGGTTGCTGAAGGATCGAATCCATTTCATTTGATTGCAAAAACTTTTCCTGCAGGTACATTAAGTGGTGCACCTAAGTTTAAAGCCATGCAAATTATTGATACCATCGAGCCTACAAAACGTTCCTATTATGGGGGATGTATTGGGTTTGTTGGTTTTAATGGCACTTGTAATCAAGCTATTATGATTCGTACATTCTTAAGTCAACAAAACACTTTGACTTATCAAGCTGGTGCTGGGGTAGTAGCTGCATCCGTTCCTGAAAGTGAATTGCAGGAAGTAAATAATAAATTGAATGCTTTAAAAACAGCAATGGTATTGGCAGAAAAAATTCACGATTAAACTTTAGAGTTTTAAAAGATAAAAGAGCGCAAATGAAAATATTAGTTTTTGATAATTACGATTCATTTACTTACAACTTAGTGCAGTTGATTAAAGAGATTGCAACAGATGCTAAAGTGGAAGTGCATAGAAACGATGAAATTCCATTGGAGGACGTAAACAGGTTTGATAAAATATTATTATCACCAGGGCCAGGTATACCCTCAGAATCTGGTTTATTATTGCCATTGATTAAAGAATATGCAGCTACTAAATCTATTTTTGGAGTGTGCCTTGGTCAGCAAGCAATAGGTGAATCCTTTGGTGGGAGCTTGAGTAATTTGAGCAAGGTATATCATGGGATAGCTACTCCAGTGCATTTGACTACACCATCTATATTATTTGAAGGATTGCCAAATTCATTTAGTGTTGGTCGTTATCACAGCTGGGTGGTAAATGAAAATGATTTGCCAAGCGATTTAATAATTACTTCTAAGGACGATGATGGCTATATTATGTCATTAGAACATAAAACCTATGATGTAAAAGGAGTGCAATATCATCCTGAAAGTGTGTTAACTCCGGAGGGTGCAAAAATCATCGCAAATTGGTTGAAACATTAATATAAATGAGCGTAACTATTTTTTAATGAATGTATTAAAAACATGAAAAAACTATTACAATATTTATTTGAACATAAAACCTTAACCAGGGAACAGGCTAAGGAAGTATTGGTTCAAATTTCGCAGGGTGCTTATAATGAGCATGAAGTAACTTCCTTTGTGACAGTATTTTTAATGCGTAGTATCACCATTGAAGAATTGATGGGTTTTAGAGATGCTTTATTATCACTTGCTGTTAAAGTGGATTTGGGAGTAGACAATGCAATGGATATAGTAGGCACGGGTGGTGATGGAAAAGACACCTTTAATATTTCTACTTTAGCTTGTTTTATAGTGGCGGGTGCTGGGCAACCTATTGTGAAGCATGGTAATTATGGGGCTTCAAGTGTGAGCGGTTCTTCCAATGTAATGGAGCAGTTGGGGTATACCTTTAAAAATGATCAAGCGCAATTATCAAAAGAAGTTAAAGAGGCTGGTATTTGTTTTTTACATGCTCCTTTGTTTCATCCAGCTTTAAAAACGGTGGGTCCCATTCGTCGTAACATTGGGGTACGCACTTTCTTTAACATGTTAGGACCCATTGTAAATCCTGCTCAACCTAAGTATCAATTAATTGGTGTATATAATTTAGAGATGGCGCGTATCTATAATTATGTTTTACAGTCCTTGGGAAAAGAGTTTACCGTAATTAATAGTTTGGATGGCTATGATGAAATTTCTTTAACGGCAGATACCAAAATTGTAACCAATAAAGGGGAATTTACTTTGTCACCTTACGAGTTAGGCAAAAAACGTGTTATGCAAGAAGAGCTAGCAGGTGGCGCAACAGTGGAAGAAGCAGCAACCATCTTTAGAAATATTATTCAGGGTAAAGGGACTTGGTCACAAAATGCAGTGGTGTTGGCAAATGCTGCAATGGCTTTAAACTTAACAGGCAAGTATGAAAATTACGAGCAGGCTTATCAAGCTGCTGTAACTAGTTTAGAATCAGGTGCTGCATATAATTGTTTACAAAAATTAATAAGTCTGCAATAATGAGTACCAATATTTTAGCAAAAATTGTAGAGACTAAGTTTGGCGAAGTAGCTGAAAGAAAAAAGCAAATAAGTATTGCACAATTGCAAGCTATGCCTTTGTTTGAAAAACCAGGTAACTCTTTAAAAACTAATATACTAGATACCACTAAAAACGGCATTATTGCTGAATTTAAAAGACAATCCCCATCAAAAGGAATTATCAATGCTATGGCTAACGTTGAAGATGTTGCAAAAGCATATACTCAGTTTGGTGCTTCTGGAATATCTGTTTTAACGGATGAAACTTATTTTGGAGGAAGCCTGGCTGATTTAAGTATAGCAGTACAAAATGCTATCCCCGTTTTGCGCAAAGAATTTATCATTGATGAATTTCAAATTATTGAAGCCAAAGCTTATGGTGCTTCTGTAATTTTATTAATAGCATCTTGTTTAACTCCAGCTGAAACTAAAATTTTAGCGAGTGTAGCAAAAGGTTTAGGTTTAGAAGTTTTATTGGAATTGCATGACGCATCAGAATTAGGCCATGTGTGTGAGGATGTTGATTTAGTAGGGATCAATAATAGGAGTTTAAAATCCTTTGAAGTAAATATTGAACATTCTTTACAATTGAAAAATTTGTTGCCTAAGGGAAAGCTAAGTATAGCGGAGAGTGGTATTTATGATTTGGCTACTTTTCAATTATTGAAAAAAGAAGGCTTTGACGGATTTTTGATGGGTGAATATTTTATGAAACAAGAAAATCCTGCAAAAGCATTTCAGGAATTTAGTCAACAAATAAAATAAAATTGAATTTTTAGAAATTATAATAAAATGAGGTCATTAAAAATTAAAGTTTGCGGAATCACGGATATAAATCAAGCCATTGCATTGGAAGCAATGGGCGTGGACTTTATTGGCTTTATTTTTTATGTACCATCTAAAAGATATGTATTAAATGGTTTACAGTTGAGTGATATTAAAAATTTTACTCCAATAAATGCTAAAAAAGTAGGGGTCTTTGTAAATGAACCTGTTGAGCATGTAATAAATATTGTAACAAATGCAGGCTTGGATATGGTGCAATTACATGGGGATGAGGATTTGGAATATTACACACAATTAAGGGCACAATTATTGGAAGCGTCTTTACAATACGTTCAATTGATAAAAGTATTTAGAGTAGGTGATAAAATGCCCGATTTAGCACCATTTGAAAATAGTGCCGATTATTTTTTATTTGACACAGACAGTAAAATGTATGGCGGAACAGGTGCTCATTTTAATTGGGAGCTTATAAAAGGAAATGCCATTAGTAAGCCTTATTTTTTAAGTGGAGGCATTGGTCCCAATGATTTAGGGGGCATTGAAGTAATGAAAAAAACAAAAGCAGGCATGGATTTGTTTGCTTTGGATGTAAATAGTCAATTTGAACTAGCGCCAGGTTATAAAAATGTAGAAAAAATTAAATCCTTTATAGATGCACTCATTTAACAAGTCAATCAATTATCAAGACCCTAGTGCCGAAGGTTACTATGGTGATTTTGGAGGTGCGTACATTCCAGAAATGTTGTACAGCAATGTAGAGACTTTAAAAACGCAGTACTTGCAAATTATGCAGGATCCTGAATTTCAAAAAGAGTTTCATGCTTTGTTAAAAGATTATGTTGGAAGACCCACTCCTTTGTTTTACGCTGAAAGATTAAGCAAGGAAATTGGTACCCAAATTTATTTGAAGCGTGAAGACCTTTGTCATACCGGTGCACATAAAATAAATAATACCATTGGTCAAATTTTGTTAGCACATCGTTTAGGTAAAACAAAAATTATTGCAGAAACAGGTGCCGGTCAACATGGTGTGGCAACAGCAACAGTTTGCGCTTTGAAAGGATTAGAGTGTGTTGTGTATATGGGGGAGAAAGATATTGAGCGACAGGCGCCCAATGTAGCCCGAATGAAAATGTTAGGCGCGAAAGTAGTACCTGCAACAAGCGGAAGTAAAACCTTGAAAGATGCTACCAATGAAGCTATTCGTGCATGGATTAATGAACCTAATGAAACACATTATATTATTGGCAGCGTTGTAGGGCCTCACCCTTATCCAGATATGGTAGCTCGTTTTCAAAGTGTAATAAGTGATGAGATTCGCAAGCAGTTAAAAGAAAAAACTGGTTCGGAATTGCCAACGCATGTAGTGGCTTGTGTGGGTGGAGGATCAAATGCAGCTGGCGCTTTTTATCATTTTTTAAATGAAGAGACAGTGGATTTAGTAGCAGTAGAAGCCGCTGGTCATGGAGTTAATTCTGGATTGAGTGCGGCAACTACACAATTGGGTAAGCCGGGTATTTTGCATGGAAGTAAAAGTATATTAATGCAAACTGCGGACGGCCAAGTGGTGGAGCCTCACAGTATCAGTGCCGGATTGGATTATCCTGGTATTGGTCCATTGCATGCATTTTTATATGAAAGCAAGCGAGGAACATTCACTAGTGCCACTGATGAAGAAGCATTACAATGGGCTTTTCATTTATCAGAGATTGAAGGGATTATTCCTGCATTAGAAACAGCACATGCTTTTGCTATTTTGCCAAAAATGAATTTTAAACCCAATGATGTGGTGGTAGTTTGTTTAAGTGGAAGAGGGGATAAGGATTTGGCTACTTATATGCAAGTAATGGATATGAAAAAATAAATTAAACATCAATCAATATCCTTAACCGGATTTTTTAAAGAATAGTATATGTCAAGGTTATCTGAATTATTTAAGAAACAAAATAAACGTGTATTGAATGTGTATTGCACTGCTGGTTTTCCGCAGCTCAATAGTACTTTGCAAGTAATGGAAAGTTTGCAAGCAAATGGTGCAAATATTATTGAATTAGGAATGCCTTATAGTGACCCTTTGGCAGATGGGGAAGTAATACAATCAAGTGGCAATGTAGCATTAGCAAACGGAATGACTATTGAAACCTTATTTGAGCAATTATCAACAATGCGCAATAGCATTCATATCCCAGTAGTATTAATGGGTTATATGAATCCTATTTTACAATATGGTTTTGAAGCATTTTGTAAAAAAGCAAAGGCAGTAGGTGTGGACGGTTTAATTTTGCCCGACCTTCCTTTGTTTGAGTTTGAACATTTATATGGAAAAACCATTCAAGATAATAGTTTAGATTTTATTTTTTTAGTGACGCCAGAAACACCTGAAGATAGATTAAGAAAATTAGATGCTTTAAGTAGTGGATTTTTATATGCAGTAAGTTCATCGGCAACTACTGGTAAGGATAAAGATTTTTCAAAAGTGGCAGGGTACTTGCAAAAGTTACAAGCCATGAATTTAAAAAATCCTGTATTAGTTGGTTTTGGAATAAAGGATAAAGAAACTTTTGAAGCAGTATGTGCTTACTCCAATGGTGCTATCATTGGCTCTGCTTATATCAATGCCTTGTCAAAAGGGACTGATGTAAATGAAACTACCGAACAATTTTTAAAAGCTGTTTTAAACTAATTAAAAAAAATTTGATTTAGTAATTTAAAAGAATAAATGAGTTTAGTAATTATACAATATAATGCGGGTAACATTCAGTCAGTGCTATATGCATTGGAGCGATTAGGTGTGCAGGCAACTGTTACAGATAATTTGGATGCAATACAAACAGCAGACAAAGTGATATTTCCAGGAGTGGGAGAAGCTAGTACAGCCATGGAATATTTACAAGAAAGAGGGTTGGATAAAATAATCAAAAATTTAAAACAACCGGTATTAGGTATTTGTTTAGGGATGCAATTAATGTGTACTTATTCAGAGGAAAATGATACGAATTGTTTAGGCATATTTGAAGAACAGGTAAAATTATTTAAGCCCAATGAAGCAACAATAAAGGTTCCTCAAATAGGATGGAATACAATTACTAACTTAAAATCTAATTTATTTAAAGGAGTAAGTGATGAAATCTTTACTTATTTTGTACATGGCTATTATGCAGCATTAGGCGAACATACCATTGCTACTACCAATTATATTCAACCTTATAGTAGTGCATTGCATAAGGATAATTTTTATGGGGTACAGTTTCATCCAGAAAAATCTGCGAAAGTAGGTGAGCAAATTCTTCAAAACTTTTTAAGCTTATAGTAATGCAAATAATTCCAGCAATAGATTTAATAGAAGGCAAATGCGTACGCTTAACGGAAGGGGACTATGCGCAAAAGAAAATATACAATGAAGATCCTTTGGAAGTAGCAAAAGCTTTTGAAGGTATTGGCCTCATGCGTTTACATTTGGTAGACTTAGATGGCGCCAAAGCTGGCGAAGTAGTGAATTGGAAAGTGCTAGAAAAAATCGCCAATCAAACAAGTTTGAAAATTGATTTTGGGGGAGGAATTAAAAAAGAAAGCACCTTAAAATCAGTATTGGATTCGGGAGCAGCTTATGCAACTATTGGTAGCTTGGCGGTGAAAAATAGAAATTTGTTTGAAGAATGGATAGCGCGTTTTGGTGCGGCGGTTTTTATGCTAGGTGCGGATGTATTTGAAGAAAAAATTGCAATTGGGGGTTGGTTGGAAAAAACAGATATCGACGTATATACATTTATGCAATCGTACCTAAATAAAGGTTTGATGCAAATGTTTTGTACGGATATTCAAAAGGACGGAAAGTTGCAAGGTCCTTCAATTAATTTGTATAAAAAAATCATTGCTAAATTTCCACCCTTGCAATTAATAGCAAGTGGTGGTGTTAGTAATTTGCAGGATTTAATAGACCTCCGAGAAATAGGATGTGCTGCAGCCATCGTGGGTAAGGCCATTTATGAAAACAGAATTAGTTTAGACGAATTAAGTAAATTTTAAAAGTCTTTTTTAAAAGTAAATCATGTTAACAAAAAGAATCATACCCTGCTTAGATATCAAAGACGGCCGAACGGTGAAGGGTGTTAATTTTGAGCAAATCCGAGATGCGGGTGATCCTATTGAATTGGGTGCTTTTTATGCGGAGCAAGGAGCAGATGAATTGGTATTTTTAGATATTACAGCTACCGTTGAAAAACGTAAAACATTAAGTGAGTTAGTTAATAAAATTGCACATAAAATAAATATTCCTTTTACTGTGGGCGGTGGTATAAAAACCGAAGAAGATGTGCGTATTCTTTTGCAAAGTGGGGCGGATAAAATTTCAGTGAACACTGCTGCATTTCTAGACCCTACTATTATCAATCGATTTGCAAAAAATTTTGGTAGTCAATGTGTAGTATTAGCTATTGATGCTAAATGTGAAGAGGACAATAATTGGTATGTATATTTAAATGGAGGGCGTAATAAAACGAATAAGTTAGTTACCGAATGGGCAAAAGAAGCAGTTGATTTGGGGATAGGTGAAATATTGTTAACCTCTATGAATCATGATGGAACTAAACAAGGTTTTGCTTTGGATATTACAGCGCAATTAGGGGAAACATTGCCCGTTCCTATCATTGCTTCGGGTGGTGGTGGAAATGAGCAACATTTTTATGATGTTTTTACAAAGGGAAAAGCGGATGCTGCCTTGGCTGCAAGTATTTTCCATTATAAGGAAGTTGCGATACCTGATTTAAAACAATACCTACATCAAAAAGGCATTGCCATAAGATTATAAACATTTATTAATTTCAATTATGAATATCAATTTTTCAAAATACGCGGATGGTCTAGTGCCTGCTATTGTACAGGATGCCAATACAAAAGCCGTATTAATGATGGGCTTTATGAATCAAGAGGCAGTGGATGCTACTTTGTCTCAACAAAAAGTTACTTTTTATAGCAGGTTAAAATCAAGATTATGGACCAAAGGAGAAGAGAGCGGTAACTTTTTAAGTTTCGTGAGTATGTCCATAGATTGTGACAATGATACTTTGTTAATTCAAGCCAATCCACTTGGACCTGTTTGCCATAATGGTACAGATACTTGTTGGGGAAGCTCCAATATACCATCCAACACTAATTTTTTAAATACGTTGGAAGGGGTTATTGCACAAAGAAAATCAGCAGCAGCAGATACCTCTTATGTGGCTAGTTTATTTGCCAAAGGCATTAATAAAATTGCACAAAAAGTAGGAGAGGAAGCAGTGGAAGTAGTAATTGAAGCAAAGGATAATAATGAAGAGCTATTTCTTGACGAATCTGCCGATTTATTATTCCATTACCTAATATTATTACAAGCTAAGGGGTACACTTTAAGCGATGTTGTAAAGGTATTGTCAGATAGACATGCTTCAAAAGAGTAATTGGTACTATTAAAAATGGCTTTTAGTACTTATATTTGAATTATACTTGTGTTGATTTGGTAACTCAAACGCACAAAAACATAAATACAAAACATGAAAAAAATAACACTAGGATTTTTCGCATTGTTGTCTATTGGACAGTTGAGTGCACAGAAATTAAGCATAAATGGTAATTTAAAAAACTTACCAGATGGAACGTCCATTAAATTAATTGACGGTATGGCGAATAAGCCCGTTGACTCGGCTAAATCAGTTGACGGAAAATTTACTATTGGTGCAAAAGTTGAAAATCCAAGCATTTATGTTTTACTATTTACGCCCGCAAATGGACAGCCTGCGCAAATACCTGTATTTGTTGGAAATGATCAATTGGATATTCAAGGAGATTTAAGAGAGGCACCATCCATGCAGTTTAAGGGTTCAGCAACTCAGGATTTATACCTTACTTACATGAAAATTTTGACTCCTAAAATTCAAAGTTTAATGTTAGATAAATCAATGACAGGATCTCCAGCAAGTGCAGTGGCAAAGGATTCTCTAATGAAAGAAGTAACATCAAAAGAGACTGATTTAACTAATACTTTAACAGGTTTATTAAAAGCTAACAATCAATCTCAGGTTTCAACTTTATTTTTAATACAATGCACTAATTTTGTTCCTTATGTCAAGGATCATCTTGGTGATTTATATGCATTGTTAGATGGCCCAGCTAAAAAAGGACCATTTGCAGATTTAATTGAAAAATCAGTACAATCTGCTGGGTTGGGTAAAGTGGGTTCGGTTTTGCCAGAGTTCAAACAAAATGACGTAAATGGAAAATCTGTAAGCTTAAGTTCGTTAAAAGGCAAATATGTATTGATTGATTTTTGGGCTAGTTGGTGTGGACCATGTAGAGCAGAAAATCCTAATGTTGTAAAAGCATTTAATGCATATAAGGCAAAAGGCTTTACGGTGTTAGGTGTTTCATTGGATCAGGATAAGTCTAAGTGGTTAGAAGCAATCAAGAAAGACGGCTTAGCTTGGACGCATGTAAGTGATTTAAAATATTGGAACAATGAAGTGGCTGTTAAATTTGGTATTCAAAGTATCCCTGCTAATTTTTTGATTGATCCAAATGGAGTAGTAATTGGAAAAGATTTAAGAGGAGAGGACTTGGAGAAAATTTTAGCTGCTAATATTAAATAGTATTTATCAAGTTTAGCAAATTCATAGCATTAAAAAAGCCCTAAATTATTTTAGGGCTTTTTTATATTCAGTTTCATCAAAACCAATTACTAGTACTTTTCCTCCCTCTTCTATTAATGGCCTACGAATTACAGATGTTTTTTCCATCATTAAATCAATGGCTGCTTTTTGATTGGTAATAGTTTCTTGAAGCTCTTTAGGTAATTGCTTCCAAGTAGTCCCTTTCTTATTAATTAAAGCTTCCCATCCAATTTGTTTTGACCATGTAGTAAGTTGAGTAGTTGTAATGCCTTTCTTTTTATAATCGTGAAATTCAAATGCCACTTTATTGGCTTTTAACCAATCTAATGCTTTTTTAACGGTATTGCAGTTAGGTATTGCGTAAACAGTTTTCATAAAAATTTCTAATATTTTATTTGATATATTTTTTCCCTAACCAACTTTCGCTAATAGGTTGCATCCATTTTGTTTCCATCTCGGCTTTATTTGCGACTAAGTTGTTAAAGTATAAAGTATCTTTTTGTAATATGCCATTTTCCAATGCATAAGCTACCTGTGCCATGGGGATTGTTTGCACTTTGTCTTTTACCCAGAAAGCCAATAGCTCTCTGTTAAACATTTGCACCCCCGTCATTTTTTCAATATCCTTTATTACATGTACCGAACTATCTGTACTACATCCGCCCACTGTTGTGTATGATTCATCAGCCATTAAAACAATAAATTGACCATATAAAGCGGTTCCAAATCCTTTTACTGGAGCGCCATGACTTTTCCAGATAGCCGTAAAATTCTCAAGCAATGATTCTATTTGAAAAATCTCACTCATCGTAAAGGTTCGGTTGGCTTGATATATCCACAATTTAGATTGAGGATGAAAATTGGAAGGCAAAATGTTTGCTAATTCTACAGTCATTTGATAAAAATTTAATTGTTATTTATGCTATTGCTTTTGCTATTATTTCGGCAATATCTAAAACTTCCATGTTTACTTGTTCTTCTCTATTTTTGATTCCATCGCTTAGCATTGTGTTACAAAAAGGGCAAGCACTTGCTACAAAATCGGCTTTGGTTTCAATGGCTTCATCTGCACGTTCGGCATTGATTCTTTTTTCTCCTTTTTCTTCTTCTTTAAACATTTGCGCACCTCCTGCTCCACAACATAATCCCTTGGATTTACATCTTTTCATTTCGCGTAATTCCATGTCTAAACTTTCTAGTACTTTTCGAGGTGCTTCGTAAATTTCATTCGCTCTCCCTAAATAACAACTGTCATGATAACTTATGGATTTTCCTTTCCACTCATTACTATCCGTGAATTTAATTTTCCCTTGTTCAATCAATTCTTGTAAAAAGGTGGTATGGTGAATTACATCATAGACGCCCCCAAGTACGGGGTATTCATTTTTTAAAGTGTTAAAACAATGCGGGCAAGTAGTTACAATTTTTTTGATTCCGTACCCATTTAATATTTGAATATTTTGGTAGGCCATCATTTGAAACATAAATTCATTGCCAGCTCTACGTGCAGGATCTCCTGTACAAGCTTCCTCTTTACCTAAAATGGCATAGGATACACCTGCTTTATCTAAAATGGTCGCAAAAGCACGGGTTATTTTTTGAGCTCTTTGGTCAAAACTACCAGCACAACCCACCCAAAACAAAACCTCGGGTTGTTCGCCTCTTGCCATGAATTCAGCCATTGTATTTACTTTCATAATTTCTTTTTTATACTACCGTATGATAATATTTTTCTAGATATTAGCTTTGAGCTGTCCAAGCATCTCTGTCATCAGGAGCAAATTTCCAAGGAGCAAAATTATTTTCAATATTACTAAACATTCCATTCCATTCGGAAGGAGCATTGCTTTCTTCCATGATCAATGATCTTCTTAATTCAATGATAATATCTAAAGGAGAAATGCTCACTGGGCATTCTTCCACACATGCATTACAAGTAGTACAGGCTCTTAGTTCTTCAACACTAATATAGTCGTGTAACAATGATTTTCCGTCGTCTAAAAATGTGTTGTTCTTATCAATATTTTTACCCACTTCTTCCAATCTATCTCTTGTAGCCATCATTATTTTACGAGGGCTTAATAATTTTCCAGTTGTATTCGAAGGGCAAGCTTCACTGCATCTCCCACACTCGGTACAACTATAAGCGTCCATTAAATTTTTCCAGCTTAAATCCATTACATCTTTGGCACCAAATTTTTCAGGAGCTGCTGCGTTGGTAGGAGCTAATGCTGGCTGCATGGCGTACAATACCTCGTTTTGAATAGACACCATATTATGCATTTGTCCTTTTGGCAATAAGGATGCATAATAAGCATTAGGGAAAGCCAAAATAATATGTAAATGTTTTGAATAAGGCAGGTAATTCATAAAGGCATAAATACCTAAAATATGAAGCCACCATGCCGAATGTTCAATAATACTTAATTGGGTTTCCGAAAATTCTTTTAGCAATGGTTGGATATGCGAGGAAATGATGAAGCTACTTTTTGTATCCGCCGCATTCATAATTAAAAATAAACTCATTAAAACAATTTCGGCTATTAAAATAGCATTGGCATCGGAGCGTGGCCAGCCTTTCAAATCCTTGCTGATAAATCTTTTTAATCGAACAATATTTCTTCTTGAAAAAAATACAATACAAGCAATTAATACTAGGGCTGCTAAAATTTCAAAACTATTAATTAGGAAGTCATAAAATGAACCTAGGAAATGGGAAAATAATCTGTGGTTGCCTGTTATGCCGTCAACAATAATTTCAAGTAATTCAATATTGATAATGATGAATCCTACGTAAACAATGATATGTAAAATTGCTACCAAAGGATTACGGAACATTTTCTTTTGGCCTAGGGCTAAAAACAAAACATGCTTCCACCTTTTGCCTGGCTGGTCGCTAAGGTTCACCTCTTTTCCTATTGCAATATTTCGTTTTATCGCTAGCAATTGCTTGCTAAATAAGAATAATGCAATAATGGTTACTACGCTAAATAAAAGCTCCGAAATGATGGCCATATTGTTTGTTTGAAATTGCTTTAGGTTTCCATACAAATTTATACCATTTAGAACTTGAATGCCTCTAATTTTTTATTAATTAATACACATTAAAACTAATGGGTATTTTAGTCGATATTTTAAGGGGAATTATTTAATTTGCCATGTATTCCCAATAAGTATTAAATAGTTCTAAAATGAGTCAGTCAATAGATCAAAAAGTAGCTACATGGTTAGCAGGTAATTATGATGAAGCAACAAAAGCGGCTATCCGTGATTTGCAAACTAATATGCCCGCTGAATTAGAGGAGTCTTTTTATAGAAATTTGGAATTCGGAACAGGCGGGTTAAGAGGTATTATGGGAGTGGGAACGAATAGAATAAATAAGTACACAATAGGAATGGCTACACAGGGATTTGCTAACTATTTAGCAAAAGCATATCCAGGAGAAAAAATTAGTGTTGCTATTGGTCACGATAGCAGAAATAATTCAAGATTTTTTGCCGAAACCACCGCGCAGGTATTTGCTGCCAATGGTTTTAGTGTATATTTATTTGAGGCATTAAGACCAACACCTGAATTAAGTTTTGCCATAAGAAATTTAGGCTGCAAAGCGGGTGTAGTATGTACCGCCTCGCACAATCCTAAAGAGTATAATGGGTACAAAGCATATTGGAATGATGGTGGACAATTAGTGCCCCCTCACGATAAAAATGTAATTACGGAAGTAGAAGCAATTCAATCGGTTGATGACGTAAAATGGTCAGGCGGTGAATCTAATATTATTTTGATGGGAAACAATATGGACGAAGCCTATATTAAAATGGTGAAATCTTTAAGTGTTTATCCAGAAGTAATTGCTGCGCAAAAAGATTTAAAAATTGTGTACACCCCAATACATGGTACTGGTATTACTTTGGTGCCAAAAGTGTTGGAATCATTTGGGTTTTCAAATGTTCATGTAGTTGAAGAGCAATCCACTCCGGATGGCAATTTCCCAACGGTTAAATATCCCAATCCTGAGGAGAGCGAAACGATGAGTATTGGTTTGGCAAAGGCAAAAGCATTGGATGCAGATATTTTATTGGGTACCGATCCAGATGCAGACAGAGTTGGCGTAGGTGTAAAAAATCATAAAGGTGAATGGGTGTTGATGAATGGAAATCAAACTGCTGTTTTAGCATTTGCCTATATGATGGAAGCCCGTCGTGCAAAAGGAATTGCCAACGCCAATGACATGGTGATTACCACCATTGTTACCACCGAAATGATTAATGAAGTAGCCAAACAAAACAATGTCGCATGTTATAATGTATTGACTGGTTTTAAATGGATTGCAGAATTGATTAAAGAAAAAGAAGGCAAAGAAAACTATGTGATTGGTGGAGAAGAAAGTTTTGGGTTAATGATTGGAGATCAAATTAGAGATAAAGATGCGGTTAGTGCAGTGGCATTGCTTTGTGAGATGGCTGCGTATGAAAAAAGCAAAGGGAAAAGCTTGTTTGATAAAATGATTGAATTGTATGTTCAATATGGTTTTTATTATGAAAATCTTATTAGCATTACAAAAAAAGGAATGAATGGTCAACAAGAAATTGCACAAATGATGGAAGGATATCGCCAATCGCCACCTTCAACAATTAATGGTTCAAAAGTAGCAACCTTATTGGATTATGAATTACAAAAAGGGACTAATTTAATTACAGGCGAAACCTGGAATATTAGTTTGCCAAAAAGCAATGTATTGCAATTTGTTACCGAAGATGGAAGTAAAATTTCTGCAAGACCAAGTGGTACAGAGCCTAAAATTAAATTCTATTTTAGTGTTAATACCCAATTAGCCAATGCAGCTGATTTTGATGAAAAATACGCCTTATTGCAAAACAAAATAAATGGCATCATAGCGGATATGAAGTTAAATTAATCAAGTCTATGAGAAACACCAAGGATGAGTTTTTACACAAAGGGCTTAGAAACAAATTAGTGATTCAATTAAGGGAAAAGGGCATTAAAGATGAAAATGTATTAGAGGCCATCGGAAAAATACCAAGACATTTTTTTCTTGATTCTGCTTTTGATAAAATTGCTTATGAGGATAGGGCTTTCCCAATTGATGCGGATCAAACAATTTCGCAACCCTATACGGTAGCTTATCAATCGGAGCTTTTAAAGATCAAAAAAGGGGATAAGGTTTTAGAAATTGGTACTGGTAGCATGTATCAAACCACTATTTTGGCAGCTTTAGGTGCTAAAGTGTATACTATTGAAAGGCAACAGGCACTGGCTAGTAAAACCAAAAGTTTTATTTTTAGGGAGCAGTTCCCAGAGGTGTTTTTCTTTTTTGGAGATGGATTTTTAGGCTTACCCAATGAAGCGCCTTTCGACAAAATTATCATAACTGCTGCTGCCCCCAACGTTCCTGAAAAATTATGGGAACAATTAAAAGTAAGAGGAATAATGGTAATCCCAGTGGATGAGTCGGATGGAGTGCAAAGAATGTTAAGACTTACCAAGAAAAAAGATGGAATGGCTAAGAAAGAATCCTTTGAAGCATTCTCATTTGTTCCCATGTTAGGCGGCAAAGAAACAAAGTAAAATATTAAATAATTAAAAAGCCCAACTCATCGAGTTGGGCTTTTTTGGATAATGACTTTTACGTCGATTATTGTGGAGGCATTGAATCCATTCCGCCACCTTCATCGCCTTTAGTACTTTTTCTTCTTAACAAGTTAACATCAAACTTTCCAAAACGGTAACTAAAGTTCAATCTGAACATTTGCTGGTCTCTTACGCGCGAAACAGTTTGAATAAAGTATTGACTTGCAGAATATGTTTTATTCACTCTTGATTTAAATACATCATTTACACTCAATGATAAACTTGCTGTTTTACCGCCTTTTAATGTCCAATCTTTTTTAAGCGCCATATCAAAATCATAAGAAGGGAAGTTGTAACCTTGAGCAGTTGATTGAGGACCTCCAAATCCACCACCCATTGGGCCACCACGACCACCACCAGCACTACTACCACCTGGAGGTAAAATTGTTTTAGCCTGATATTGACCACTAAACTGATAACTAAATCCTCCTGGTAATTTAAATGTACTGTTCATTTTGCTAAACCAACTGGTTAAGTCATTGTTTACATTTTGTCCAGGAATTGCTGCAGTAACAGCAGATTTAAATAAGTTGAAACTTAAGTTCAAATCCCACCATTTAGTAATGGCCGTTTTATTGCTTAATTCCAAACCATAAACAGTCGCCGTATTTGCATTAATGGAAGAACTAAAATAAGCGCTATCTAAATTGCTAGAAGCTCTATTAATATCTCTATACACATAGCTCGTAATTAAATCAGTGCTGTATTTATAATAAGCAGTTGCTAAAAAGTTAGATCCTTTTGCATAGGCGTTATTATATGCCATTTCAAATGAATGTGTGAACTGAGGTTTTAAGCCTGGGTTACCCACTGTGATATTTTGAGGGTCACTATAATCAGGGAAAGGCAATAATTGAAAGAAGTTAGGTGGGCTAATTCTTTTTGAATAGTTGAATTGTAAGTCTTGTTTATCATTTACCTTATAGTTGATAAATGCGCTAGGGAATAATGAAATGGGGTAGCTTGTATGGAATGGCAAAGAATCTAAACCTCTTTTATTCAAGATATTTCCATCATAAGCCCTACTTTCAGCTCTTAATCCCAATTGAAAACTCCACTTATCTTTTTTCATATTAAAATTAGAATAAGCTGCATATACCTTTTCTCCATATTGGTATTGACTACTAATGGCGTCAATTAAGATATCATTTCTAAATTGGTCTCTTTTATTGTATTCGCTTCGATCGCTATATTTTAATCCTGCTTCAAATTTTGCTTCGTTTTTTAATTCGCGCGCGTAATCAATATTGAAAGTGTAATTTTTATTATTACCATTTCCAGCACTGCGTTGATTTAATAAAGAAGATTTAATGATGGACCAGTTATTGTTATCAGCTTCATTGTAATTAAAGTCTGCAGAAAGTTCATGCCCTTTGTCTGCAAATAAGTGCTTGTAACTTAATTGACCACCCTTATTAAGGAAGTTAAATTTTGATGTATTAAGTAAGCTATAATCATTTCCGGAATTGAAAGGGTTTACTCTACCATTGATTGTAGAATCAATTTGTTGTGTACCATCATTTGCAAATTCCCCTTGCATGATATTTGTATACAATGAAAAAGTATTTCTATTGTCCGCAAAGTAGTCAACACCAGCGCGGTAAAAATCAAATGAGCCGCTGCCTGTACTATTGTTGATGGTTCTTACACTTGTTGGCAAGGCACTTCCCAATATTTGACGGTCATTTGTTGAGGTGCTAATTGATTTTCTGCCGTTTACATTCGCATTTAAAGAGAAGTTAAATTTGCTATCTCTTAGGTTCATATCTCCACCGCCATTAAATTTTCCACGCATATCAACACCTGCTCTTACACCACCGTTGTAGCCGTTTTTTCTATTCTTTTTCAATACAATATTTAAAATACCTGCATTGCCTCCTGTTGCATCATACTTAGCCGAAGGGTTAGTGATAATTTCAACACGATCAATAATGTCTGCAGGAATTTGATCCATAGTTAATGTAGTAGGGCGATTGTCAATTAACAAAGTAGGTGCAGCATTTCTTAAAGTAACATTACCATCAATATCAACATTTAAATTAGGGATACTTTTCATTACCTCCACCGCAGTTTGACCTTGGCTGGTTAAATTCTTTTCTACATTAAAAACTTTTCGGTCAATGCCCATTTCAAATTGCGGTTTAGCCGAACTTGATACAGTCACTGTTTTAAGATCTTCTGTTGAGGTTTCAATTTTAATATTGCCTAAATCTTTGTCCACCATCGCCAACATATCTTGCATGTTTTGGCCTGCTCCCATTTTTAAATTAAAACTTAACGGCTTTTCTAATTTTTTGTAACCAACGCCTGATACAATTAATTTAAAATTGCCCATTACAGGTAAATTTTCAAAACTAAAATCACCATTCGCGGCACTAAACATCGTACCTAAAATGGACTCCGAACTTTTTTTGGTTGCGGGATCAAATTTGGTGCCTTTTAGTTGTAGCGTAATGCCGTCTACACCTTTATTACTAGCGTCTACAATTTTACCGTAAAAGTGGCCCATATTATTAGCGCCAGCACCCATTCCTCTTGCTCCTGCTCCAGGATATTGGGCGAATGAATTGATTTGTAGTAAGAAAGTGAAAACTAAGATGGATATATATTTCATAATTTATTAGATACGATTTGTTTGTTTTGGTTTATGCCAACTGCAAATATCATTTATATTATCTAA
Organism: uncultured Bacteroidota bacterium; assembly: GCA_903874055.1. GTDB lineage: Bacteria > Bacteroidota > Bacteroidia > Chitinophagales > Chitinophagaceae > Sediminibacterium. Next base: position 29,662 of record CAIQQR010000038.1, read on the forward strand.
GGCTGGTTGTAGGTTTATATAAACGGCAATTAAAGTAGATGAATAAGCAAAAGGGTGACAATTCCCCACATTAATCCAATTGCAAATGCAATAATTCGATATTTTCTGGTGGCCTTTAATAATATAGGCTCTAAAATAAAGCGCCATTTTGAACGAATGTTATTTGCAAAATCATCCTTTGCGTTGTTTAAAAATGAATTTAGAACCTCAGGGAATATAAATTGTAATTCATCCAGGAATATTGACTTTAATTGAGTAACGGTTTTGTCTCCAATAAACATAGAAATCATGGGCATTTTTTCGCCTAATTTTTGTTTAAAAAATTGGTCAAATTTTTCATCTATTAAGGGTAAAATAGCTTCAAATTGAGCCTTACTTGAGGAAGCAGGGACAATGGATTCTAATGGTAAATTTTGAATGAAATTTTTCAAACTATTATTCCAATTGGCAAAGAGGATTTTAATAAAAAGCCAAGCAATAAACCATCCTAACATGCCGCTCATTAAGGGAATAAGAATTAATTGCATAGTTTAATGTTTACAAAAAAACCTACCCCAATTGGGATAGGTTTTTTGGGGAGAACGATGGGTCTCGAACCCACGACCTACAGTGCCACAAACTGTCGCTCTAACCTACTGAGCTACGCCCTCCATTTAGGGTCGCAAAAATACACTAATTCCTCAATCAATAAAAGTAGTTTTGCATCTTTTTATAAAATTATGGTAAAAAAGAGCCTCTTTGATGCTATTTGTATGCTTGAATAGGCAATTTGCGCTATTTTTGAAATACTTCATGCACGCAATTATGACATATGTACAAAAAAACAAGTGGAAATTTTTAACCACTGTAGTATTAATAGGTGGATTGTTTTTTGCTTTTAATACTTTTCAAACAAGTTCTAGTGAAACACCTGAATTAAGACATCGAAAATTACTTTCTACTATTGGACATTTATTAGAGAGTGAACATTATAATCCACGTAAAATAGATGATCAATTTTCATCAGAAGTTTTTGATGCTTATTTGAAAGCGTTGGATCCAGAGAAAAATATATTCTTGAAATCTGATATCGAAGCATTAACAGTTTACAGAAAAACTATTGATGATGAAATTCATGGTGCTAAAATTGAATTTGAACCTGCTGTAAATAAAATATTTGATATTAGATATAATGAGTCTAAATTGATTGTTGACTCTGTCGTAAAATCTCCATTTAATTTTAATATTGATGATTCAATAAAAATTGAAACAGACAGTATTGTTTATCCAGCAAATCAAAAAGAGCGATTTGATAGATGGTATAAGATTATAAAATATAAAACATTAGAGCGTTATGTTGCATTAATTGAGGATAGAGATGCGCATAAAAAATTAGCAGAAAAAACCAATGAAACAAATGACGCTGCAAAAGCAGGAGATTCTTCAAAAGTAAAAGCAGAAGACAAGTTTATATATAAATCTGATGCAGTGCTTGAAGCAGAAGCGCGCAATTTAATTGCAAAGTCCCATCGTAAGCGATTCGATCAACAGGATAAAACATTTAATGAAGAGAAAAAATTTGATTTATTTTTAAATGCAATTACTGGGTTAATGGATCCACATACCGATTATTTTGCACCAGTTGAAAAGCGTTCTTTTACGGAACAAATGAGTGGGGTCATTTATGGTATTGGAGCACAATTAGGCGCAGATGATAACGGAGTTAAAATTGCTGCTATTACGCCAGGTGGGCCGGCATGGAAGTCGGGACAATTAGTAGTAAATGATGTTATTACTAAAATTGCGCAAGGTGCTGAGGAGCCAGTTGATATTGCAGGTTATGAAGTAACAGATGCTGTTAAATTAATTCGCGGTGATTTGGGAACTGAAGTGAGATTGACCGTTAAAAAACCGGATGGCAGTATTAAAATTGTGATTCTAAAAAGAGAGAAAGTGGTTTTGGATGAAGGCTATGCACGTAGCGCTATCATCAATAAAGGCAGTGAAAAAATCGGCTACATTTTGCTTCCTGATTTTTATGCTGATTTTGATAGAGAGGAAGGTGCAAGATGTTCTAAAGATATCGCCAATGAGGTTAAAAAATTAAAAGCAGAAAACGTAAGCGGAATTATTATTGATGTAAGGTATAATGGCGGCGGATCTTTATATGAAGTAGTTCAAATGGTGGGATTGTTTATTGATAAAGGGCCCGTTGTTCAAATTAGAGATAAAGAGGGAAGATCACAAATATTGGCCGACGAAACTCCAGGAACTTTGTATGATGGTCCATTAGTAGTAATGGTGAATGAATTTAGTGCTTCGGCAAGTGAAATTTTTGCAGGAGCAATTCAAGATTATAAAAGAGGTTTAATTGTAGGCAGTACGTCTACTTATGGTAAAGGTACCGTGCAAAGAAACGTGGCATTTGGAAAACCATTAGATAGTTTGGGAATTCAAACAGAATATGGTGCGGTAAAATTAACTTTCCAAAAATTCTACCGTGTAACAGGAAGTTCAACGCAAAGAAAAGGTGTGGAGTCTGATGTGGTATTGCCTGACGAATATGAGTTTTTGAAATATCGAGAAAAAGACAATCCATCTGCTTTAAGTTGGGACGTAATTCAAAAAGCTAAATTCCAGCCTTACGAAACTGGTTATAGTTTGGATAAAATTGCCGCTGCTGCAAAACAAAAAATTGAATTAGACACCAATACCATCAAGTTTAAGAAAAATTTAAAATGGGTTTCGGCACAAATGGAGCATCCTGTGTATTTAAAAATGGATAAATATTTGCAATACAAAAAACAAGTTCAAGCGGTGATTCAACAAAATGAAAACATTTTGAAATTAAAAGATACCATGCAAGTGGCTGCATTAAAAGCAGATCATGATAAGTTCTATAATAATCCAGATAAAACAAAGCAAGATAGATATCAGGCTTGGTTAAAGCTAGTTGCTAAGGATAATCAAATCAATGAGTCAACTAAATTATTAAGTAGCATTAAACATTCGTCCCCCGCGATTAAATAATTAAGAGGAGTAAAGTAAAATAAAATGGAGGAGATGAATAAAAAGCCAGAAGAAAAAAAGTGGCATGTAATATATACAAAGTCGAAGTGGGAAAAAAAAGTAGACGAGTTACTTATGCAAAGTGGTTTTGAAAGTTGGTGTCCGGTAAAAATGGAGGAACGTAGGTGGACGGACAGAAAAAAAATAATTTACACTCCACTTTTTAGATCTTATGTATTTGTTAAGGCTTCCAAGGAAGATTACACAAAAATTCTTTCAACAATTGGGGTGGTTAATTTTTTGTATTTTGAAAAAAAACCAGCCATTATTCGAGACAATGAGATAGTAGAAATTCGAAAATATCTTGGCTTATCAACTAATACATTAATTGAAATTATTGATATGTCTAATTTGTCTGCACAAACTAAAGTAGAAATCAACCAAGGATTATTTATGGGACGAAGAGGAGAGGTAATTAAGGCCAATAAAAATACTGTGTTTGTAAAAATAGAAAGCCTTAATATGTTGATGATTGTTGAGTTTAAGGCAAATGACTTAACGCCTATTTAGCACCTAATTAATTTTCCAGTCTACAATTTTATTACTCCATTCTTCTCTAAAAGGAGTGTTGATTCTAATGTAGTTATCGGTATAGCCTTCGAGCATCGCAATGTCATTGGGATCCTTTTGTTTCACAGATTCAAATAAAACTGGTCTTGTTTCCCCCAAATGTTGTGCATTAAAATATTGCTGTTTTTGGTAGGATAAATTGCGTAACAATTTATTTCGCTCATTACGAACCGAAATGGGAACAACAGGTTTTATGTCCAATGCTTTTGTCATTGCACGCTCGGAATAAGTAAAAACATGTAGATAAGAAATATCCAAGGAATGTATAAAATCAAAACTCTCTTTAAAATAAGCTTCCGTTTCTCCAGGGGAGCCAACAATTACATCTACTCCAATACATGCGTGAGGCATCACTTTCTTTATGCTATTAATTCTGTCTGCATACAATTCACTATTGTATCTTCTTTGCATTAATTTAAGTACGGTATCTGAGCCACTTTGTAATGGGATATGAAAATGAGGCATAAAACTTTTGCTTTGTGCAACCCATTCAATTATTTCATTCGTCAATAAATTAGGTTCGATGGATGAAATTCGATATCGAGGAATATTGGTTTCTTGGTCTAATGCCTTGACTAGCTCAAAGAAATTTTCGTTGTGCTTTTTACCGCCGTCACCACCTTTGCCAAAATCGCCTAAATTAATACCTGTTAAAACAATTTCTTGCACTCCATGGGATGCCAAATCCTGGGCTTGCTTCACTACATTTTCAATACTATCGCTTCTGCTTTTCCCCCTAGCCATTGGAATGGTACAAAAGGAGCAACTATAATCACAACCATCCTGCACTTTTAAAAAGGTACGGGTACGATCGTTTACCGAAAATGAGGCATTAAAACCTGATACTGTTTCAATATCACAACTGCATATTTTAGCTTCATCTCCCTTTGTTAAAGTGGAAAGATGTTGAATCAAGTTGAATTTTTCTGCTGCACCCAGTACCAAATCCACTCCTGGAATATCAGCTATCTCTTTGGGTTTTAGCTGTGCATAACATCCTGTAATGACTACAAAACTTTCAGGGGCACGTCTTTGAATACGTCTTACCAGCTGCCTACATTCCTTATCTGCGTTTTCAGTCACTGAGCAAGTATTAATAACATATACATCCGCTTTGTCTGTAAATGCCTTTTTTTCAAATCCTTCCTGTTCTAGTTGTCTAGATAGGGTAGAAGTCTCTGAAAAGTTAAGTTTACAGCCAAGTGTATGGAATGCAACTGATCGGTTATTGCTCATGGGGCACAAAGATAAAAAACCTTAGGGGAACCTCGAAATCTTAAAATATTCTTAATTAACCCCTTAATTTCCAATTTTGCTTAGATTAAGTTAAGTTTGCACCTACTAAAAATGTCAAAATGGACTTTAAAAAAGTGAATAATTGGACGGGTTGGATTGTGGCCCTTATTGCTTGTACTGTTTATGTAATGACCACCGAAGCTACTGGTAGTTTCTGGGATTGCGGTGAATTCATCAGTAGTGCATATAAATTACAAATTCCACATCCGCCGGGAGCACCTATGTTTGTACTTTTAGGTCGTTTATTTATTATTTTGTTTGGAGACAATCCATTGACAGCGGCAAAGGCGGTGAATATTATGAGTGCCTTGGCTAGTGGCTTTACTATCTTGTTCTTATTTTGGAGCATTACTCACTTTGCAAAAAGATTGGTTCAAAAAGGAACTGAAGCCTTAAGTAGTGCACAAATAATTGTAATTATGGGTGCAGGTATTGTAGGCGCGTTGGCTTACACATTTACAGATTCATTCTGGTATAGTGCTGTGGAAGGGGAAGTATATGCATTAAGTTCATTTTTTACTGCATTGGTTTTTTGGGCCATTTTAAAGTGGGAACAAAAAGCAGATCAACCTGGTTCAGACAAGTGGGTTATTTTTATATTTTACATGATGGGTATTTCCATTGGAGTACACTTATTAAACTTGTTAACGATTCCAGCAATTGTAATGGTGTATTATTTCCGTAATTATAAGGCAAGTTTAAAAGGCGGATTAGTTGCATTTTTTATTGGCGTAGTGATTACTGGATTTATTCAAGTATTCTTAATTCAATATACAATTAAGTGGGCGGGTGCATTTGACGTTGCATTTGTAAACTCATTTGGGTTACCATTTTTTAGTGGCTTCATCTTCTTTTTTGTTTTGGTTGCAGCCATTCTTTCATTCGGTATTTATTTTGCAAATAAAAAAGGGTTCTACTTTTTAAAGTTGGGAATATGGGCAACTGTATTTTTCATGTTGGGGTATACCAGTTATTTAACTACTATGGTTCGATCTAATGCAGATCCTTCCGTAGATATGTACAATGTAGATAATCCTGTAACATTGGTTGGTTATTTAAGTAGAGAGCAATATGGAGATTGGCCAATTTTGTACGGGCCTGATTTTGTTGATAAAGTGGATAATATTGAAGGAAGTGATCAGTATGTAAAAGGGCCAACTAATTATGATTTAGCTGGAAAAAATTATAGAAGAGACTGGGGTTCAGCTCCATCTTCACATTTGTTCCCAAGAATGTGGGATGCAGAAAACGATCGTGGTCAATTGGATAGTTACAAAGCATTTGGTGGCGTAGTGGATGGAGAGGCGCCAACTTTAGCCAATAACATAAAGTACTTTACCAATTATCAATTTGGATTTATGTACCTCCGTTATTTCCTTTGGAATTTTGCTGGAAAGCAAAATGACTTACAAGGTTTTGGCAATGTACGTGACGGTAATTTTATTACAGGCATTTCATTTGTTGACAATGCATTGTTTGGAGATCAATCTAAATTGCCGGATTCTATTAAAAATCAAAACAAGGCGCATAATACTTTATTTATGTTGCCATTTATCTTAGGTATCATCGGATTTATTTATCAGGCACAAAAAGCTAAAAATGATTTTGTGGTGACTGGCCTATTATTCTTCTTTACTGGTATTGCCATTGTATTATATTTAAACCAAGTAAGTTTACAACCACGCGAACGTGATTATGCTTATGTGGGTTCATTTTATGCTTTCGCAATTTGGATTGGATTAGGTGTATTGCAAATTATGGAATGGTTTACTAAGTTTATGAATCAACGTGTTGCAGCAATTACGGCAACATTGGTTTGTTTATTAGCAGTACCTACCTTAATGGCTCAACAAGAGTGGGATGATCATGACAGAAGCCAAAAAACCTTGCCTCGTGATTTAGCTAGAGACTATTTAGAAAGTTGTCCTCCAAATGCTATATTATTTTCATTTGGAGATAATGACACCTACCCATTGTGGTATGCACAGGAAGTGGAAGGGATTCGTCCTGACGTTAGAGTAGTTGTTAATAGTTTATTAGGTTCTGATTGGTACATGAAAGAGCTTAGATACAAGGTGAATCAAAGTGATAAGTTTGACGTTATATTTAGTGAAGAGCAAGTGGCAGGTAACAAATTAAATGTTGCTTACTATAATGCATTACCTGATTTTGGTGAAAAAACTTACTATAATTTAGATTCAGTATTGCGTTATATAGTGGCAGATCCTTCAGGTAAATACCAGGCATCAACACAAGAGGGGCCAGTAAATATTTTTCCTACACATAAATTTAAAGTGCCAGTAAATAAAGCAAATGCCATTGCTGCAGGTATCGCAAAGCCAACTGATAATATTGTGGACGAATTATTAATTGACTTTAATCCGAATCGCCAATACATGGTAAAAAATGAAATGGCGATGTTTGCGATTATTGCAACTTCTCAATTTAAGCGCCCAGTATGTTTCACATCATTACAGGAGTTAAAAGAATTAGGGCTTGATAAATATGTACGTCAAACAGGGATGTCTTATCAATTGGTACCAGTTTTAGGGGATGGCGCAAGTGTTGATACAGATGCAGCCTATAAAAATATCATGACTAAGTTTGCATTTGGTAATGCTAAAAATCCAAATGTTTATTATGACGAAGAAAATAGACGCCATTTAAATTCAATTAGATATAGTGTAGCACAAGTGGCTGCCGCTTTAGCTTTAGAAGGCAAAAAAGACAAGGCTAGAGATATCTTGAGAAAAATGGATAGTGAAACTAGTCAACAAAGCTTCCCTTATGCAATGACTTCAAACAGAGGCAATCAACACGATTACTTCTCGTTTGTATTTTTACAATCTTGTTATGCAGCAGAAGACGAGGCTTTAGCTAAAAAAATTGCTGGCTTGTTGACAAAGGATTTAAAACAACAAATTGTATACTATCGATCATTAGGTGATAATATGACCGAAGATCAGTTCTTGCAAAATTGTGAGTTAGCTTATCAAGGTAAACCAAACTCACTTTCAAATAAACAAATGTCATTTGTTCAAGAGGCTTTAAGCTCTTATCAATTGACGAATACCATTGAGAAAATGGGTGAGGAGTATGCTAAGCTAAAAGCTGCGAATAAATAGTAGAAATTTTTTCTACTGCAAACAGATCGGCCCGCATTTGCGGGCCGATCTGTTTGTATATATGTTCAACTTGAAAATATCCATTCAAGATTAAATCAAACTAAATCTTTCAAGGTCTCTATCACTTTATCAATTTCCTGTGTAGTATTGTTTTTTGAAAAAGAAAAACGAATGGTTGCAATATCATCTCCTTTTTTTAATGCACTAATAACATGTGATCCTTGTTGCGCCCCACTTGAGCAGGCGCTGCCCCCGCTTGCACAAATATGATGAATGTCTAAATTGAATAACATCATTTCAGACTTTTCATTTTTTGGAAAATTTACACTTAGCAAGGTATATAGGCTGTTTCCAAAAGTATCTCCATTAAAACTTACGCCAGGTATTTGCGCAATCAATTGATCATGCATGTATTTGCGCAAAGAATTAATATAAGCGCTATCCTTTTCGTAATGTTCAGTAGCTAATTCAAGGGCTTTTGCGAATCCTACAATGCCATATAGATTTTCAGTACCCGCACGCATATTACGTTCTTGTGCACCCCCATGGACCAAGGGGCTAATTTTTATATTTTCATTTATATATAAAATTCCAACGCCTTTTGGCCCATGAAATTTATGACCAGCACCCGTAATAAAATCTACTGGGGTTTCACTTAATTTAAATGGAAAATGACCAACTGTTTGTACAGTATCGCTATGGAAATAGGCGTTGTTTTTTTTACAAATTTCACCAACCGCCTGTAAGTCAATCATATTTCCAATTTCATTATTAGCATGCATGATGCTTACAATGGTTTTATTGGAATTGGCTGCTAATAATTGCGCTAAATGTACAAGATCGATATGTCCATTAGGTAAAATATTTACATAGTCCAAACTTACACCAGCCGTTTTAGATAAATGCTCCACTGAATGTAAGGTAGCATGGTGTTCGATAGGAGAGCTTATAATATGCTTGCATCCTAAATCGTAAATGGCACCATGTAAAATGGTATTACTACTTTCAGTGCCTCCACTTGTAAAAAATATTTCTGCGGGTTTTGCACCTAAATGTTTTGCTACCGATTTGCGGGCCTGTTCCACAGCCATTCTAGACTCTCTCCCATAGCTGTAAATGGATGAAGGGTTACCAAATTTTTCAGTTAAATAAGGCATCATGGCTTCTAAAACCTGTGGGTCTAAGGAAGTGGTTGCTGCATTGTCTAAATATATTCTCTCCATATTCGCTAAATTACTTAATTGTGCCAATAATAGCAATGATCTCATCAGCAAGTTGGTCAGCTTCCACTTGTGAAGGGGCTTCTGTATATATGCGAATGATTGGTTCTGTGTTACTTGATCTTAAATGCACCCATTTATTGTCAAAATCAATTTTAAATCCATCTACTCTGTTAATTGCATATTGCTCGAATTTTGATTCAAGTGTAGCAAAAATTTTATCTAAAGAGATATTACCATCCAAATCCATTTTTTTCTTACTCATGAAATATGAAGGATAACTAGCTCTTAATGCGGATGTGGTCATTTTTGATTTTGCTAAATGTGTCAAAAATAATGCGATACCTATCAACGCGTCTCTTCCATAATGAAGGTCTGGAACAATAATACCTCCATTGCCTTCTCCACCTATTACTGCTTGTTGATTTTTCATCATCGTAACCACATTCACTTCACCCACGGCACTTGCAAAATATTGACATCCGTACTTTTCAGTTACATCGCGCAAGGCTCTTGTAGAGGATAAGTTACTAACGGTGGCTCCTTTATTGTTTTGTAAAATATAATCAGCAACAGCCACTAAAGTGTATTCTTCTCCAAACAATGCTCCATCCTCGCTCACAAAACATAATCTATCTACATCGGGATCCACTGCAATACCCAAATGCGCTTTTTGGTTTACAACAGTAGCACATAATTCAGTTAGATGCTCTTTTAATGGTTCAGGATTGTGTGCGAAATTGCCTGTCATTGCTGAATTCAATACTTTAATATTTTTCACACCAATTGCGTTTAATAAAGCAGGAACGGTGAAAGCCCCTGAACTATTTATAGCATCAACCACTACCGAAAAATTAGCTGCTTTAATAGCAGCAATATCTACCAACGGATATTCAACAATTGCTTTGATATGTTTTTCTAAACTTGTTTCATTAGCAATTAGTTTACCCATTGCGTCCACTGAAGCGTAATTAAAATCTTCATTAGCAGCTAAGGTTAAAATTATTTTACCTTCCGCTCCACTTACAAATTCTCCTTTTTCATTTAATAATTTTAATGCGTTCCATTCTTTTGGATTATGGCTGGCAGTTAAAATAATACCTCCATCAGCACCTTCAAAAACCACGGCCATTTCAACGGTTGGAGTAGTGCTTAATCCCAAGTGAATCACATCAATCCCTAAGGCTAATAAGCTTTGTTCCACCAGGGCTTCCACCATTTCGCCACTCATTCTACCATCTCTTCCTACTACCACTTTTTTAGGGCCTGGAGACTTGCTTTTTAGCCAAGTTCCATATGCTGATGCAAATTTTACAATATCAATTGGCGTAAGGTTGTCATTGGGCTTGCCGCCAATAGTACCTCTAAATCCAGAAATGCTTTTTATGAGAGACATAATGCTTGTTTTTACTTTTTAAAAAGGATTTACAAATTTACTTTAAATTTTTGCACTTCTTGGTATCTTTATCAAATGATGCAAGACTTTTGGAACGATATATTGGCAAAAGATAAAGCTGTTTTTGCTGTTTTAAATGGCAAATGGACAAACTCTTTTTTCGATATCTTAATGCCTTGGTGTAGAGATTCCAAAAATTGGGTCCCTTTATACCTTGTTATTTTGGCTTTTTTATTTTACAAATGGGGTAATAAAGCATGGAAATGGTTACTAATGGTTGTTATTAATGTTGCTTTAACTGATCAAATTAGCAGTAGTTTTTTCAAGCCATTTTTTCATAGACTAAGACCTTGTGCCGATTCAACTATTATGCATCAAACAAGATTATTGTTAGATCATTGTTCTGGTGGATTTAGTTTTACTTCATCGCATGCTGCAAATCATTTTGGACTTGCTATGTTTATTGTAATGACATTGCAACCCTTATTAAAAAACTATCGATATCTATTTTTAATTTGGGCTACCATTATTTCCTATGCACAGGTATATGTAGGAGTGCATTTTCCATTAGATGTATTTGCTGGTGCCATTATTGGCATAGCTGTTGGATACCTTAATAGTAAATTGTATTACAAAATAGCAGGCCTTAAATAAATACACATAAAATTTCAACATGAATAAAAACACTTTCATTCTTTTATTAGCTGCTTGCATTGGTTTGTATGTAATTGGAAGTTTTATGATCCCACTAATGGATATTGATGCTTCTCAATATGCATCAATTAGCAGAGAGATGTTAGCGCGCAATAGTTTTTTACAAGTGTTTGATTTAGGGAAAGATTATTTAGATAAACCGCCGATGTTATTTTGGTTATCGGCATTGTCAATGAAAATTTTTGGAGTGTATGACTGGGCTTATAGATTACCCTCTTTATTATTTTTAGGAATCGCGCTTTATTCCACTTTTAAATTTGCTGAATTATATTATGGAAAATTGACTGCACGCCTTGCTACCATTATATTAGCAAGTTGTCAAGCATTTTTCTTAATTGCACATGATGTAAGAACCGATACCATGTTGGTAGGTTGGGTGATGCTTAGTATTTATTTATTAGCAAAATGGTCTGAACAAGAGAAAGCAAAGCTTTCGATGTCAAATAATGCAACTTTTTTCATGGCCATTGTTGCTATTGCTGGAGGTATGATGACTAAGGGGCCCATTGCATTGGTAGTACCTGTTTTAGCAATGGCGCCAAATTGGATTAGTCAAAAAAAGTGGGCCTATTTTTATAAACCTATTTATATTCCTGGGATTATTTTATTGGCAATATTGTTATTCCCAATGAGTTGGGGGCTCTATCAACAATATGATTTGCATCCTGGTAAATTAATTAATGATCGACCTATAAAATCGGGGTTGGAATTTTATTATTGGACGCAAAGTTTTGGAAGGTATACTGGTCAAAACTATTACAAGGAGATGGGGTATTTTACTTTCTTGTTGGAGAATATGTTTTGGAGTTTCTTACCTTGGATTTTTGTTTTTTTATGGGCCCTTTTCGCAAAAGGGTTTGCTATAATTAAAACAGGTTTTTTTAAATCATCAAACGAGCTTATTTCATTTTTTGGATTTGTGCTTACCTATTTGGTGCTTTCAAGAAGTCAAGCACAATTGCCTCATTATATATTTGTTGTATTCCCTTTAGCAGCGGTTTTAACTGCTAATCATTGGCAAAGCATTCTTTGGAATAATAATGCGTTGTCTAAAATCGTAAAAGGTTTTTACGGGTTTCACCTTTTTATATTTGCTGTATTAGTCATTGCAGCCACTATAATTGCGTTAGTACCATTTGGATTTATAGGGAGGGCAGGCATAATGGAAGGGGTGCTTATTATGTCCGCAATTGTAATGCAATTGACTTCGAAAAAAACAATTGGGCAAAAATGGTTTTACATGTCTGTACTATTAATGGTTGGTGTGAATGCTTTTATGAATACACACTTTTACCCTAATTTATTAAATTATCAATGGGGAAATCAGCTGGCAAGTGTGATTGAAAAAAAAGGGTGGGATAAGGATAAAATGGTATTGTATAAAATACCTAACAGTAATGCGTTTCACTATTATGGGCAACATATTTTCCCAAATACTAAAGATAGCTTACAATTAAAAGAGGGTAGTTGGGTGGTTACCGATGCAGTTAATGACGCAAGCTTAAAACTGCAATTCCCTAAAAGTATTCAACATTATAAATCCAATCGATTTCATGTTACCATGTTAAGCCTGCCTTTTTTAAATCCGAATATAAGGCTGCAGGAAACCACACCATTTGAATTACTTGAATTAAAACGCTAATACTTTTTATTAAAAAGTAAATTGGGTTTTATTTTTTGGCGCGCTTAATTCAAAGCTTTTTCTTTGTCCATTTGCTTTTGCATGAATAATATTAATTTGAGAAGCATCAATGCCAAACAAAATTTCACAAAAAACTTCTAACTGTTTTAGTTGTTTTATGTTTTTGATTTCAAAGTAACTCCATGTGCTCTCTTTTTGAATTTCAAATCCAATAAAATCCATATTGTATCTTGCGCCATTTGAACTAAGGGCTAATCTCTTTTGAACATATAAATTAATGTATTGCTCTGCTTTTGCTTTTTGCTTTGGGTCATCTAAGTCTAATTTCACATGGTATTCTTCTTGTAATCTAGTTTCCAGATCGGTAGTAAAAGTGCGCACACTTATTTCAATACTTGCTTCCTTTTCATTGTGATTAATATCAATTACTGATACATAAAATGGATGTAGCAATGCGAATAAAAGGGTAGTTAGTGGTTTGATACCAATCCAGCTCATAATGCTTATATTTGTCTACTACAAATGTCTTGATTAATTGTCGAGACTAAAAATTTGATTTATGGACGAAATCGGTATGTATTTACATTTAGGATTTAGGCATATTATGGACTGGGAGGCATGGGACCATGTACTTTTTGTATTGGTTTTAACCATTAGATACCAATGGGCAGACTGGAAAAAATTGCTGGTATTGATTACCGCTTTTACCATTGGGCATTCTGTAACCCTAGCTTTAAGTACCCTCAATTGGATCAATTTCCCAACAGCCTTAATTGAATTCTTGATTCCAGTGACAATTGTTTTTACTGCGACATCCAATTTTTGGGTAAAAAACTTCGATTTTAAGTCAAAATACCCGCTAATTTACTTTTTGGCCCTATTTTTTGGTCTAATTCATGGTTTAGGCTTTAGCACTTTCTTAAAAAGCATGCTTGGAAAGGAAGCATTCATTTTAGCCCCTTTATTCACATTTAATTTGGGTTTAGAGCTAGGACAGCTACTTATCGTTAGCATAATTTTAATTATTTCGTTTATATTCGTATCCGTATTAAAAGTGAAAAGACTGAGCTATGTTCAGATTGGTTCAGGAATAGCAATGGCTTTTGCTTTAAGTATAGTTTTTGAAAGAATTGTTCCTTTATTAAAATAGAAAAAAATCACAAATGAAGAAAATTTTAACACTCGGATTTCTTTTAATGAGTACCATCTCTGTACTTGTTGCGCAGGATATCCGCAACAACCCGACTTCAAATCACGGAAACAAGTTTGAACAATTGGGTACTATTTTACCAACGCCTAATGAATATAGAACGGCAAGTGGTGCACCTGGTCCTAAGTATTGGCAACAACGTGCCGACTATGATATCAAAGCAACATTAGATGAGAAAAAATTATTGTTAACAGGTGCTGAAACAGTTACCTACTTCAATAACTCTCCTGATGTGTTAACTTATTTATGGCTACAATTAGACGAGAACGAACATAGCTCTACAAAGAATGCAGGTTATCCTGAGTCTAGTTCTTTGGGAAGAGGAATGTCTCCAGCAACAATTGATAAATTAGCGGAAGAAAAAACGGATAATGGTTTAGGCGATAATATCATCAAAGTAACAGATGTATTAGGTGCTAAGTTAAAATACACTGTGAACAAGACAATGATGCGAATTGAATTACCAACTGCATTAAAGCCAGGTCAAAAATTTGCTTTCAAAATTGATTGGAATTATAAAATCACCGATCGTATGACTATTGGTGGTCGTGGTGGATATGAGTTTTTCCCAGAAGATGGTAACTACATTTTTACAATGACGCAGTGGTATCCACGTTTGTGTGTTTACTCTGATTTCCAAGGATGGCAACATCATCAATTTACAGGAAGAGGAGAGTTTGCTTTGACATTTGGAAACTATAAAGTGGCAATCACTGTTCCTGGTGACCATGTTGTAATGGCAACAGGACAAGGCCAAAACTATCCAGCGGTATTGAGTGCAGCTCAATTGGCTAGATGGAATAAAGCACAAACTTCTTTTACTGAACCGGTTGAAGTGGTAACTTTAGAAGAAGCTAAAAAAGCCGAAAAAAATCCAGTATCAACAACAAAAACTTGGGTATTCAATGCTGAAAATGTGCGTGACTTTGCTTTTGGAAGCAGCCGTAAATTTGTTTGGGACGCATTGGCAACGAATGTAGAAGGCAAGAAAGTAATGAGCATGAGTGCTTATGGAAAAGAAGCTTACGGTTTATACCGTAAATTCTCTTCAAAAGCAGTTGCGCATACGATTAAAACTTATTCTAAATTTTCTATTCCTTATCCATACCCAGTGGCTCAAAGTATTGAAGCTGCCAATGGTATGGAATATCCTATGATTTGCTTTAACTATGGTCGTACTGAAAAAGATGGCACTTATACTGAGGCAACTAAAAATGGAATGTTGGGTGTAGTAATTCACGAAGTGGGTCATAACTTTTTCCCAATGATTGTTAACTCTGATGAGCGTCAATGGTCATGGATGGATGAGGGGTTAAATTCTTTCGTTCAATATTTAACTCAAGAATTATACGATAATAAATTCCCTTCTCGTGGTGGTCCAGCTTGGTCAATTGTTGATTACATGAAATTGCCAAAAGATCAGTTAGAGCCTATCATGACGAATAGTGAAAACATTATTGGTTTTGGTCCTAATGCGTATACAAAGCCAGCAACTGGTTTAAATATTTTACGTGAAACCATTATGGGACGCGAATTATTTGATTACTCATTTAAAGAATATGCAAGAAGATGGGCATTTAAACATCCAACTCCAGCTGATTTATTCAGAACAATGGAAGATGCAAGTGCCGAAGATTTAGATTGGTTCTGGAGAGGATGGTTCTACAGTATTGATCCATGTGATATTGCTATTGACACCGTTAAGCATGCAGTATATGACGCAAGTGCAGCTGCTCCTGCGGCTGGCATGGGTGGTCGTGGTGGAATGATGAATGCTGGTGGTCGTGGTTTAGACAAGCCTGCAGTAAATGCTTTTGAGGATATTTCTAAAATCAGAAACAAGCAAGATAAATCAATTGTATTCTTGACAGATTCAGATACAACATTACGTGATTTTTATTGGAGATATGATCGCGGATTAGAGCCTTATGATTCTGTTACAAAACAACCAGCTCCATCATTTGGTGCACCAACTGTTTTGAGTGATGAAGAAAAGGCAAAATATGCAGATGCTAATTTGTATGAAATTACTTTCTTAAATAAAGGTGGATTAGTAATGCCAATTATTGTAGAATTTACTTTTGCAGATGGAACTAAAGAAATAAAACGCTTACCTGCACAAATTTGGAGAAAGAATGAAAATAAGGTTACAAAAGTATTCTTGACCAATAAAAAAGCGGTTTCTATTAAATTAGATCCAATGCGTGAGACTGCAGATATTGATGAGTCAAACAACAGTTGGCCAAATATTACAGAGCCAAGTAAGTTTACTTTGTTCAAAACGAAATCTATTGGTCGTGGTCAATCAATTGGATTGTCTCCAATGCAAGCGGCAGCCGGTAATAAGTAATTGTAAGTACTGGATATAAATGAAAGGCCTCTGTGTAAAAACAGGGGCTTTTTTATTAATTTAAATTATATTCGTAAAAGCTATTAATTATAAATAATAAAAAATATGAAAAGAGTACAACTTGCTTTATTGATACTGTTAAGTTTTTTTGCAAATTTTACAATGGCACAACGTAGGCCTGTTGAATTAGTAGATCCTAATGCGCCAAATACTAAGTATGATTATCATGATTTGTTCGCGCCTTTTTTTTATACTAAAAATGGCAATGACCAACGAGCTGCGACTGGTGAGCCAGGGCCAGGTTATTGGCAAAATAGAGCTGATTACAATTTAGATGCTAAATTAAATGAGCAAACAAATGAAATTACTGGAACCGAAGTATTGACTTATACAAATAATAGTCCTTTAAAGATGAATTTCATTTGGATGCAGTTAGATCAGAATTTATTTAATTTAAATTCTAGAGGTTCTGCAATTGTTCCAACGGTGGGAAGTCGTAATGCAGGTAAGGGAGAGGATTTTGATGCAGGGTATAAAATTAAATCAGTGCAAATTTTAAGTGGGGAAAAAAGTGAGAAGGCAATTGATGTTAAATATTTAATTGAAGATACACGAATGCAGGTTTTCTTACCAACGGAATTGCAGGCTAAAGGAGGTAGATTGAAATTAAAAATTGAATATGCGTTTGTATCCCCTCAATATGGTTCTGATAGAATGGGTTATGTAGCAACTAAAAATGGTAAAGTGTATACTATTGCACAATGGTATCCTAGGGTGTGTGTTTTTGATGATGTGATGGGATGGAATACTGTTCCATATACTGGACCAGGCGAATTTTATTTAGAATATGGTGACTTTAATTTAAATATTACTGCAGCAGCTAATATTATTGTTGTAGGATCTGGTGAATTGCAAAATCCATCTGAAGTATATACTCCTGAGCAATTAAAAAGATGGGAGTTAGCAAAGAAATCTGAAAAAACAGTTGTCATTCGTTCTGCGGATGAAGTAACGAATCCAACATCAAGACCAGCAAAAAAAGAATTGACTTGGAAGTTTAAAATTACCAATGCGCGTGATGCTTCATGGGGGGCTTCCTCTGCCTTTATTATTGATGCAGCAAAAATGAATTTGCCTTCAGGTAAACCTTCATTAGCCATTTCTGCTTATCCAATTGAAAGTAATGGCGATTCTGCATGGGGGCGTTCAACTGAGTATGTAAAAAAATCAATTGAATATAATTCGAAACATTGGTATGAGTATCCTTATCCTGCTGCAACAGCAGTAGCAGGTGGTCCAGGAGGAATGGAATATCCAGGTATTGTATTTTGTGGATTAGGTGCTCAAAGAGCTGGTTTAATGGGTGTAAATGATCATGAATTTGGACATACTTGGTTCCCAATGATTGTAGGATCCAATGAGCGATTATATGGTTGGATGGATGAAGGATTTAATACTTTCATTAATTCTTTATCTACTGCTGACTTTAATAATGGTGAGTATAAGTCAAAGTATGCACCTGATATGCATCGCATTGGCGCATATTATACAGCACCAGGATTGGAGCCAATCTTAACCTATGTTGACAATTACAAAGAAAGAAATAATGGTACTTTGTCTTATAGTAAACCAGGCGAAGGGCTTACTTTGTTAAGAGAGCAAATTTTAGGAAAAGAACGTTTTGATTATGCCTTTCAAACTTATATCAAAAGATGGGCGTTTAAACATCCTACACCCGACGACTTTTTTAGAACTATGGAAAATGTAGCTGGGGAAAGTTTGCAATGGTTTTGGAGAGGGTGGTATGTCAACAATTGGAGATTAGATGTGGGCGTACGAAATGTGAAATATGTTGATAGTGCGGATTATTCAAAAGGTGCATTTATTACTTTAGACAATTTGGAGAAAATGGCAATGCCTGTAATTTTAGAAATCAAAACGGTGAGCGGAAAAACAAGCCGTGTTAAATTGCCGGTAGAAGTGTGGGAAAGAAATGTGTACTGGACATTTAAAGTGCCGACAACCGAAGCCATTGAATCAGTAACCTATGATCCAGACAAAGTGTTACCAGATTTCAATCCAACTAATAACGTTTGGAAAAAGCCTTAGGTTAATCTAAATAATAAAAAAGCCCTTGAGTTCATAAAGGGCTTTTTTATTATTTTTCGAGACTATGTGCTGCTGATTTATAGTTTTTCCATTTTGTAATGGCGGCTTCCATATCACTTGGAAGTGCACTATCAAAACGCATCATTTCATTGGTAATTGGATGTACGAAACCTAATGTAGCGGCATGCAATGCACATCTTGAACAGGCTTCGAAACAATTGTCTACGAATTGTTTGTACTTCGTATAAATAGTTCCTTTTAAGATTCTATCTCCGCCATATTCGCTGTCATTAAATAAAGTGTGGCCAATATGTTTCATATGCACGCGAATTTGATGGGTACGCCCTGTTTCTAAAATACAAGAAACCAACGTAGTGTAATTATATCTTTCTATTACTTTATAATGTGTAATAGCATGTTTACCTACTTCGCCTTCGGGATAGGCGTCAAACATTTTTCTGAATGTTTTATGGCGTGCAATATGTGCAACAACAGTATCTTCATCTTTTTCCATATCTCCCCAAACTAAAGCCACATATTTTCTTTCAACAGTATGGTTAAAAAATTGTTTCGCTAAATGACTTGCCGCTTCGGCAGTTTTAGCTAACACAATTAATCCTGTTGTATTTTTATCTATTCGATGCACCAATCCAAAACGAGGTAATACTTCTTCGTTTAATGTTGGATTTTGTGAAAGCAAATGATATGCCACCCCGTTTAATAATGTACCAGTGTAATTTCCAATACCAGGGTGTACTACCATATTTGCCGGCTTATTAATTACCATGACAGCATCATCCTCATAGACAATGTCTAAATCCATTTTTTCGGGCTTTAGTTCGGTATATTCTGGATTTACATAGCTCATATAAGTGACTTCATCACCCGGACGTGTACGGTAATTACTTTTCACAACTTTTCCATTCACCGTTAAAAATCCACCTTCTATTCCGTTTTGTAATTTACTGCGGGTCATTCCTTCAATACGCATTTGAACCCATTTATCTATGCGCATGGGCTCTTGACCTTTATCTACCATAAAAGTCAGTTTTTCGTAAACTTCTTCACTGTTTTCGTCCTGTATTAAATCTTGTTCGGTTGACATGTTGCAAAAGTAGGATATTGCTGCTTAGTTTGTAACTTTGTTGTATGCGCCAACAAGTATATTTTGAAGATTTAGGTATAAGATCATATCAGCCCACTTGGGATTATCAGGAGGTATTATTGGCAAAAAATACACTAATCAAATCAATTGCAAGGGAAAAAGAGGAGGATGTTACCATTTCTGCTACAGAACATAGATTGTTATTTGTGGAACATCCACCTGTTTTCACATTGGGGAAAAATGGAAAAAGAGAGCATGTTTTAGTTTCTGAGGAACATTTACAAAAGTTAGGGATTGAGTTTTTTCATATCAA